>JBFMAJ010000316.1:0-1517 GCA_040755775.1 Nitrospirota bacterium | reverse complement strand
TAGGCTCCCACCTCGACACCGTGCGCGACGCCGGCAAATACGACGGCCCGCTCGGCGTGTTGCTGCCCATCGTCGCCTTGGGCGAGCTGCAGCGCCGCGGCGTGAAGCTGCCCTTCGCCGTCGAAGTGTTGGGCTTCTCCGAAGAGGAAGGCGTGCGCTTCGCCAGCGCTTACCTAGGTAGCAAGGGTTTCACGGGACGGCTGAAGCCTGCCACGCTCAGGCTGCGCGATGCTGACGGCGTCTCGATTGGCGACGCGCTGAGGCAATTCAACGGCGGCAGATTCTCACCGCCCAAACCCGCCCATCGCACAAGTAACCTAATAGGTTACATTGAAGTCCACATCGAGCAGGGGCCGGTGCTTGAAGAGCACAATCTGGCCGTCGGCGTGGTCTCGGCCATCGCCGGACAAAGCCGCTTCAAGCTCACCTGGACCGGGAAGGCCGGACACGCCGGCACGACGCCGATGGCCCTGCGCCGCGACGCGCTGGCCGCCGCCGCCGAATTCGCCGTGGGGATCGAGTCCATCGCCCGCCGCACCCGCGGGCTCGTGGCGACGATCGGCTCGCTCACCGTGTCACCCGGCGCGGCCAACGTGATTCCGGGACAGGTCATCCACACGCTCGATGTCCGCCACGCCGACGACCGCGTGCGCCGGCAGGCGCTCATGGCCATCGGCCGGCTCGCCACGCAGATCGCCGCCCGCCGCCAAGTGACGCGCACCTGGCAGCGCACGCAGGAGCACGGCGCCACGCCCTGCTCCGCCACCCTCACCGCCCGGCTCGAGCGCAGCGTGAAAGCCGTGCAGGGCAAATCGCTTTCCCTCGTGAGCGGCGCCGGACACGACGGCGTGGTGATGGCCTCGCTCTGCCCGATTGCCATGCTGTTCGTCCGCTGCCGCCACGGCCTCAGCCACCACCCCGACGAATACGCCTCTCCTCAGGATCTAGCCGTCGCATTGGACGTGATGATCGATTTCCTCCAAAAGCTCGCCACGGATTACACGGATGAACACGGATAAATCCCCAGATTTATGGCCACAAAAAGCACAAAGAGCACAAAAACGATCCGGTCTTTTTTGTGTTTCTCGTGTTTTTCGTGGCTGAATCCTTCTGCGCGTTCTGTGCTTTTTGTGGCCAACCCTGTCTTGGTTCCATCGATGCCATCCATATAATCCGTGGCTAAAGCGAAAAAAAAATATCTGGCCCCCGTCGAGCCCGAGACGCTCGATCTCATCGTCCGTGGCGGCCGGATCGTCACGCCCGACGGTGTCCACGACGCCGAACTCGGCATTCTCCAGGGCAGGATCGTGCGCATCGCCCCCGAGGTCACCGATCCCACGCACGCGGAGCTCGACGCCGCGGGCCGCTACATCTTCCCCGGCATCATCGACGCCCACGTCCACTTCAACGAGCCCGGCCGCACCGAATGGGAGGGCCTCGCCCACGGCTCGCTCGCGCTCGCGGCCGGCGGCGGCACCTGTTTCTTCGACATGCCGCTCAACTCCGAGCCGCCCGTC
>JBFMAJ010000315.1:0-1532 GCA_040755775.1 Nitrospirota bacterium | reverse complement strand
GACGCTCTCGGCGCCCGAGCCGGCGAGCGCCCGCACGGTACCGTCGCCCAGGTCGAAATGCCCCAATTGATGCGTGCCGGCGTTAGCGAAGAACAGGGAGCTGTCCTTGACGGCCAGGTCCCACACCGAAGCCAGGGCGACCTCGGCGCCGGTCACCGGCTGGCGCGGCAGGGCGCGGCCCCGCCGGCCATTGCCGGCCAACGTGACAACAGCCCCGGTTGCGCGGTCAATGCGTCGGACCGCGTGATTGCCGGTATCGGCGACGTAAATTGCATCCCGGGTGCCGGCGAGTCCCTGGGGCGCGTTGAAGGCGCTCGTGTCGGGACCGGCATCGATGAAACCGCTCCGCCCCGAACCATAGCGCGCCACTTCGCGGCCCCAATCGTCGAAGACCACGATCTGGTGATGACCGGCGTCGGCCACCGCCCAGCGTTTGGTCCCGTCGGTACAGGGCAGCGGCTTGATTTTGCCTGGAAACGACAAGCACCCGCCGTTGGCCACGGGCTGAGCCAACGGAAACAGGGCAGGTTTCAGCTTCCCTTCCTCCTTCCACGTGCGCAGCATTTCGCCGATGCCGGCGATCAAACGTTCGGGGTCGGGTTCGCCCGCGAGCTCGCCGAGCACGTAACCGTCGGGGCTCACGAACACGAGCGTGGGCCACGCCCGCACCGCGTACTGACGCCACAGGACCATCTCGGGGTCGTGGATCACCGGGTGGCGAATCCCATAGCGGGCGATGGCATGGACGACGTTGGCCGGGTCGCGTTCGGCAGAGAACTTCGGGGAATGGACGCCGATCACGACGATCTCCTCGGGAAACATCTCCTCGACCCGCCGGAGCGTCGGCAGGACGTGCATGCAGTTGATGCAGCAGAACGTCCAGAAGTCCAGGATCACCAGACGCCCGCGCAGCGCGTTCAGGTTCAACGGCGCGGTGACGTTGAACCATTTGAGTCCGGCGCGATCGATCATCGGAGCGCGGGTCAGGCCGAACATGGGCAAGGGTATCGGGACGGTGTAATCGACGGTGCCGTGCGGTTGAGCGACTTGTTCGCGCGTGTCCTGCAGGTATGAACGAACGGGTGCCGTTTCCAGGGCGCCTCGGTGGTCCCGTGTTTCCCCTCATTTGCTGTGGGTAAGGTTGTCAACAATTTATGTCAATGAAAATAAAGGATTTTTGTCTGAATTGTCCCAAGTTTATCCCGACCGTGCGTCACGTCATCAACATCGTATCCACACACCCGCAAAGTTTTGATCCGGGTCAAAGCCTCGGCGAGAGGCAATGCCTACATTCAAAAATACAGCGATGCGCCGACCGCGCAAAACGCATCGAGATGCAGGAGAAGGGATCGATAACTATGCTCAAGGATATTCTGGTACACGTCGACAACAGCAAAACGTGCGGGTCTCGGCTCCAGGTGGCGATCGGGCTGGCGCGCGCTCATGACGCCCACCTGATCGGACTCTACGCGTTTCCCCAGAATTCCTTGCCGGGATACGTGAAGGCTGAAATCCGGCAAGAGCTCTTAGAG
>JBFMAJ010000314.1:0-1533 GCA_040755775.1 Nitrospirota bacterium | reverse complement strand
CGGTTTCATGGTGCGGGGCGATGGGGCTGTAGGGCGCGGACGTGGGCGGCCCGGCGGCGGGCGCCAGGGCGGCGCCGATGCCGTCGTCATGCGTCCAACTTCGCCAGGTCGCCTTCGCGCCGGGCTGATAGCGGGTCACGCCACCCTCCGTGCCGAACCAGAAGACGCCCGACGGCGCACGTTGCAGGGTATAGACCCATTTATCGACCAGGCCGTCGGCCGTCGTATAGGTGCGGAAGCGCCGGCCGTCGAACCGGCTGGCGCCCTTCCAGGTCGCGGCCCACATCGTGCCGTCCGGCTCGAAGAGCAGATCGTATACCCACAGATCGCCGATCCCCTCGCCGGGGCGATAGGGCGACCAGGCGGCGCCGTAGCGGGAGTCGCCGGCGCCGAAGGGCGTGTAGTTGATCCATTGGTGCTCGGGCGGTCCTTGCGGATTCAGCCGCGACAGCCCGCCCCCGTAGGTGCCGACCCAGACGTGGCCCTTGGCGTCGATCCGGATGGCCAGGATGATGTCGCTCAGCAGGCCCTGCTTCGTCGTGTAAAGCGTATGCGAGTCGGTGCGGCGGTTGTAGCGCAGCAGCCCCGCCGTCGTGCCGATCCAGACATCGTCGCCGTGCGCGGTGACGGCCCGGATCATCGCGCCGATCGACCAGCTCGTCCAGATGGGCTCCCCGCCGGGCGGCGCGCTGGTCCGCTGGGGGGAGGGTAACCGGATCATGCTCAGCTCGCCGGCGTCGGCCGGCGCCGGCCCGGACAGGAACAGGATTCCCAGAAGGGCGGGCCACAACCGGCGGGCGGTGGTTATTCCTCGCCCCATTTCAACTTGGTTCTCCAGATCTGGAATTCGCTCCGGGTCGGAGAGCAGAAGAGTTTGATGCGATGGCCGGCCGCCGTGATCGCCACCACGTCGTGCTGGCGCAAGTGAACGCCGACCTGTCCGTCGAACGTGGCGGTGGCGCCCTCGTCCATGCTGCGCAGCGCCGCCTCGAGCCGGGCGTTGGCCGGGATGACGATCGGCCGGTTGGTCAGGGTATGGGGGCAGATGGGCGTGAAGAGCAACGCGTCCACCGCCGGGTGCAGAATCGGGCCGCCCGCAGAGAGCGAGTAGGCGGTCGAGCCGGTCGGCGTGGCGACGATCAGCCCGTCGCCGCGCAGCGAGGTGAGGAACTGGCCGTTGACCGACGTTTCCAGCCGGATCATTCGGGCCAGCGAGCCTTTGCTGATGATCGCGTCGTTCAAGCAGTAGGACTGGGCGATGGTCTCGCCCTGGCGCAGCACCTCCGCTTTCAGCAGGAGCCGTTGCTGGGGAATGAATTCCTGGTTGAAGACCTGCTCCAGCGTGGGAAACAGGCTGTCGACGGTGACCTCGGTCAGGAAGCCCAGGCCGCCCAGATTCACCCCGAGAATCGGCACGTCCCGGTTCTCGATCAGCCGGGCGACGCCGAGCAGCGTGCCGTCGCCGCCCAGCACGATGATCATGTCGGCCAGCGCGGGGATCTTCGATTTTTGATGCGTCTTGGCCAGCCCGGC
>JBFMAJ010000313.1:0-1542 GCA_040755775.1 Nitrospirota bacterium | reverse complement strand
CCGGATCCTGCAGCAGGGGATTGAGATCTTTGCCGTCGGGGACCGCCGGAATGAGCCGCTCGAACGGGTTGGACAGGAAAATAATCAGGGCCAGAAAGCCGAACATCAGCGCCGATTCGACCAGAATCAGATAGGGGATGATCGCCGGCTGGGTGCGCCAGTGAAGCCAGACGGCCGTCATGCAAAAGGCCGACAGGATGAAGACCCACAGCAGCAGGGAGCCCTCGTGGCCGCCCCAGAGGGCCGAGATCGTATAGAAAAAGGGCAGCTTGCTGTTGGAGGTGGCCGCGATGTATTTGACCGAAAAATCGCGCATGATGTAGGAGTAGATCAGCGTGCCCATGCCGATGGAGAGCAGCGCGAAGATGAGCGTGACGGCCTGGCGGCCGGTCGCGATCCAGGCGCCGTTGCCGGTGCGCAGTCCGACGATGGGCGTTACGATGCCGACCAGGGTCAGCATGAAGGCCAGGATGACGGCGAAGTGGCCGAATTCAACGAGATCGAAGGGCATGCGAGAGCGTCAGTCCAAGCGTAACTACGGCTGATTGAGGGTTCTCAGAAAATCCTTCTTGGGCAGTTCTACGCCGGCGCGCTTCAGCTCGACCGGCATGTAGTCTTCCGAGTGCTTGGCCATAATCATATCGGAGTGGAATTGGCGAGCGCCGTCCCAGTAGCCTTCGACGACGGCGCCCTGGCCTTCTTTAAAGAGATCGGGCGGCACGCCCGTGAAGCTGACCGGGATCGTCGCCGTGCCGTCGGTCAGCTCGAAGGTCATCTGGAGGGACTCGGGGACAACTTTGACGCTTTGCTTGACCACCATGCCGCCCACCCGCACCTTTTTCCCATAGTAGTCCGGCGAGAGGGCGATCACTTCGGAAGGAGTAAAAAAGTAGACCAGATTGTCGCTGAAATTGCCCAGCGCCAAATAACCGAGCCCGCCGATCACCAGGGCGGCGCTCGCTGCGAGTCCGATTTTTTTAGCTTTGCTCAACGCTGTCCGATTCCGGCTGATAGGGCGTGGCCGCTTTGATGACAGTATACAACAACGCCACCCGCCGTTCCATGCCGAACAGGAAGAGGCCCAGGGGCAGCAGCGCGAGCAGGTAGGCGGCGGCAATATAGCCGTAGTTCGGCACCAAGGCCAGGTCCTGCGCCTCGAAGATCCGCCCCTCGGCGTTCCATTGGCCCACCACGATCAGCGTTTTCAGCTCCCGCAAATTGTCATCGGCCGGACCGGCGTAGCGAACCGGCAGATGCTCCACGCGCCCGGCCAGATCGAAATCGGCCCGGAACGAAGACGACGTGGCGGCCTCCGGATCGATCACCAGGCTGCCCGGCTGCACCAGGCCGATCACTCGAACCGTGCCGGCGGGCCCCGCCTGGAAGAGCTCTTCCGGCGTCATCGGCTGCACCTGATCGCGATAGTGCTGATAGGCCAGTCCGGCGATCAGTGCGCCGGCGGCCAGAATGACGCCCCACCGGACGTAGAAGCCGGTCATGGGAATCCTGTCAGGCCGGCGCTCACAGATGCGCCTTGCTCAG
>JBFMAJ010000312.1:0-1573 GCA_040755775.1 Nitrospirota bacterium | reverse complement strand
GGAAAAAACCGTTGGCGGCAAAGTCGGAATCGCCGAAGACCAGCAACTGGCCCTTGAGGGGGGTCTCGGAGGCGGCCGGCTCGCCCTCCTGGGGCGACGCGGGCTGAACGGCCGCCGCCAGGTGCAGCGGCCCCTTGAGATCGCGCAGGCGGTCCAGGCTCACCTGCGGATTGCGCAAATCGGTTTCGCCCCAGCTCTTCTCGCTGGTCATCACCAGGCCCTCGTATCGGAGCGTCCCCTGCCGCGCCGGATCGGCGCGAAGGCTCCGCGCCGCCGGGAACGCCGTGCTCAGCTTGAAGTCCCGCGTCACCGGATGGGTCGGCGAATAACTGGTCGCCACCACGACTTCGGCGCCCGCGCCGAAGAGCTGCACGGACGTTTCAATGACCAAGTCCTGATCGATCGTCACGCCCCATTCCCCCAGGAGCGGCTCCAGTCCGCTCTCCGTCATCGGATCGACCATGACCAGCAGCCGGCCGCCCTCTTGCAGGTAGGCGCGCAGCCGTTCCACTTCCTGCGGTGCCATCAGTTTGTTGGGGCCGCCCACCACCAGCACGGTCGTGCCCGCCGGCACCGACCCCTGCTGGGCCAGCAGGAGGCTGCCGACATCGAAGCCCTCCCGCTCAAGGGCTTCCTTCAGGGCCGAGAAGCCGTTCTGCCCGGCGTCATCAAGACGGTGCTCCCCGTGCCCTTCTAGAAACACGATCCGCTTTTTTTCCGCGCGCGTCACCCGGATCAGCGCGTTGGTGAACAATTGCTCCCGGTTGTCCAATTCTTCGGGGCTGGAGAAGCGCACGCGGGCTTCCTGCGCTCCGCTTTCAAAGACCACGGTGTTGTACTGGGTGATCCCGTACTGTTTGGCCACGGCGGGCCGGCTGTCGGGGTCGACGTATTCAACGGTCAAATGCGGCGTGTGACGCTGGTAGCCCTCCATCAGGCCTTGGAGCACCCGCTTGGTGCGGCCCTGATCCGGCCCCGTGTTCTGCACGAACAGCGTCGCTTTCACGTCCTGGCTCAATTGCGTGAGCAGTTGAACCGTTTGGGGCGCCAGCGAAAATTGCCCCGATTCCGACAGGTCCCATTGGAGGCTGTGGCGGGCCGCCAGGACGTTGACCAGCGTGACGATGGCCACGAACACGATGACCATCAAACCGCTGTGCAGACCCAACCGGGCCGCCCGTCCCGCCGACACGGCTCGAATCGCCCGGTAGTTGACCGCCAGAAACGTGATCAGGCACAGCACCGCCGCGCCCTCGAGCAGGCTGGCCGCCAGCGACTGCCGCGGCCAGAGCGCATAGACGGCCAAGCCCGCCACGGCCAGCATCAGGCCGAGCAGGCCGAACCATCGGGCCAGGCGGCCGTCCTGAAGCCAGGTCATCGCCATCGATGGGACTCCACCACCCGATGCGTGAGAAACAGCGTCACGGCGATCAATCCCAGAAAGTACACCAGATCCTTCGTGTCGATCAACCCCTCCAAAAAACGGCTCAGATGCTCCAAAATCGACAGATACGCCAGGAACGAACCGAGTTCAGGATCCGCGGTCGCCCCGCGGCCGATCAGCCACAGGAGC
>JBFMAJ010000311.1:0-1580 GCA_040755775.1 Nitrospirota bacterium | reverse complement strand
CCGCGATCCTTTTTTCGATGTCGGCGCGCAGGCGAAACAGGCCGGGTTCGGCGGGAACGAGTTTCTCTTTGAGCTCGGCCAGCCAGGCGGGATGCGTGAAGTCGCCCGTGGCGACTACGGCGATACCCTTGCGGCACGCCCAATAGGCGAGATGTTCGAGGTCGGAGTCCCGGCTCGTGGCCCGTGAATATTTGGAATGGACGTGCAGGTCGGCGTGGAAGCGCATGGGATACCGTTCATGGGTATCCGGTCGCGCCTGTTACCCATGGCGGCCGGAACCGTGGTGCCGGCAGTATACGCCATGTCCGCGGTCGTGAGAAAAAAGACGAAAATCCAGCGCCTTTCGAGCCGGCAGATCCCCTATCCGAACTTGGGCATGTCCCCAACGCGGATTCGATGGTCTTCCACCCGGCGCACGCCCGGAATGTTTTCCGCGGCGATGCGCGCGGCCGTTCGTTCGTCGTCCGATCCAAACAGTCCCCAGTAGTGCACGACGCCGTCCGTAACGATCAGGTTGGAGGTAAACGATCGCCACCAGGACCGATGCCCGAGCTCTGCCAGAAGCCGCTCCCGAATCGCGTCGTCGCTTTCGGCCGGGGCAGCGACCACACCGTGACTCTTCGTCGCAAGCGCCTGAACCAGATTGGCCCGGCTGACGATGCCGACCAACTGACCGTCCCGCAGGACTGGGACACGTTTGATCCGGCGCGTTTCGAAGATCATGGCGATTTTTGCAATCGGCGTCTCCTCGTCGACGGTGATCACGTTTCCCGTCATGATGTCTTTCGCCAGCCTGGCGTGGGAGCGTATGTATTCGCCGGGCGATTCGTCGCCGGCGATCAAACGCAGCCACCAAGAGCCCCGCGGGGGGCGTTCATCGGTTTCGATTTCGTGCCGGTGCAATAAGTCGCCTTCGGTAACGATTCCGACGAGTTGCCCATTGTCGACAACCGGAACTCCGCTGATCCGCCGCTCAAACAAAAGTCTCGCTATGTCGCGCACCGGCGTATCGGGGGTTACGGTGACGACCGGTGTCGTCATGATGTCCTTCGCTTTCATTACCTGCCTCGCGGGAGCCTGTTACACGGCGACGACCGCCGTGTGACGATCATAACTAATTAATAATTTTAGCGAGTTTCCGATTGTGCTCCTTGACCCAGATCAAGGCTGCCATGACGGGAAACGCTTACAAAAACATTGTGTTTGGATCGCTCTGATTGGAGTTGAAGGGAGAGAGTGTTCCGTGCTGAGCATTGAAGACTGCATCGCGCTGAGCGGACTGACGGAAGAAGAAATCGCGGCGATCGCCGAGCACGAGCATATCCCGCGCATCGTCGCGCTTGAGCTGGGTCGCTACATTCTCTGCTGCCCGAACGGCGAGAAGCGGATTCGCCGCATCATTCGTGACGATATCGAAGCCGCGCGCGCCCGGGGCGATTTTGCGCATGCGGCGAAATTGAAGCTTGTATTGCAACATTTCATTGCAGAACACGCCTCCGTTCCTACGCCGCGCCAGGGCACCGGAGACAAAGTCGATGCCGTTTAGAACCATACGTCTTGAGCTCGCGCGCACGCCGGAG
>JBFMAJ010000310.1:0-1597 GCA_040755775.1 Nitrospirota bacterium | reverse complement strand
ACAGCAACCCCGGCAGCCGCCGCCGCGCCCGCAACAGCCGCAACCGGCGCAGCCCCGCCAGCCGGCCGCCGGGCAACCGCCGGGGCAGATTACCGTCGGGGATTTTTCCCGCATGGAGCTGCGGGTCGCCCGCATTCTGGCCGCGGAGCGGATCGCGGGCTCGCACAAATTGCTCAAGCTGCGCGTCAACCTGGGGAAAGAGGAACGGCAGGTGGTCGCCGGCATCGGCACCAAATACGAGCCCGATCAGCTCATCGGCAAGCAGGTGGTGGTGCTGGCCAATTTGCGCCCGGCCAAGATCATGGGCGTCGAATCACAGGCGATGATCCTGGCCGCCGGCGACCACGCCGTCGCCAGCCTGCTCACGCTGCTCGAAGAAGTGCCGGACGGCGCGAAGATTAAATGACCATCGGAACAACCCGGTTGAAAACTCCCCCCGGCTACCTTATAATTTTGTCCGCATTCTGCGGCGTTGCGTGGCGGCCGAATTTTAACGACACCACGAAAGAAAGGGACCTGGAAAAATGAAGAATCTCAAGGGCATTCTGCTGTTGTTGCTGGCGAATGTACTGATTTTCATCACGCTGTCGATCACGTTCAACGTGCTGATCAACGTGATCCTGCCCGCCTTCGGGATCGATCTGCGGGGCTCGGTCAATGAGACGCTGCTGCTGTGGTCCATCGTCTTGGGCTTTGGCGGCGCCTTCATCAGCCTGGCCTTCTCGAAGCAAATGGCCCGCGCCATGCTCCGGGCGGCGCAGATCACGCAGCCCCGCTCCGGCGCGGAGCAATTGTTGTACGGCACGGTGGAAGACCTTTCCCGCACGTTGGGCATCACGATGCCGGAGGTCTGGGTGTACGACTCACCCGACCTCAATGCCTTTGCAACAGGCCCGTCGAAGAACAACGCGATGGTGGCCGTCTCCACCGGCCTGCTGCAATCGATGAGCGAGCGGGAAATCCGCGCCGTGCTGGCCCATGAGATGGGACACGTGTTCAACGGCGACATGTTCACCACGACGCTGCTGATGGGGCTGATGAACACGTTCGTCTATTTCATCAGCAATGTCGTCGCCCGCCACGTGATGGAGCGAAACGCCGCGGCCGGCTACGCGCTTTATTTCTTCCTTCAAATCGTGCTGTCGTTCCTGGCGATGATTCCGATCGCCTGGTTCTCGCGCCACCGGGAATTCGCGGCCGACCGGTTTGCCGCGCAAAAGTACGGCCCGGATGCGATGATCGGCGCCCTCGAGGCAATCGGCCGCTTTATCGAGCAGGCGCGCGTGCGCTACAGCACGCAGGACGCGCTGGCGACGATGAAGATCTCGGGCAACAGCCGGGGCTGGCTCCATCTGTTCGCCACGCACCCGCCGATCGAAGCGCGCATCGCCGCGCTGCGCGGGCAGCGGTAATTGGTGACGAAAATGCCGCGCAGATGAAGGAATTCAAGAACATCGGGATCATCGGCAAGCCCCACAGCCCCGATATCAAGCCCGTTCTGGACCGGCTGGTCCCCTGGCTGAAGACGCGCCAGAAAGAAATCTTCATCGACGCCGACACGGCCGGGGCCGCCGGGCTGGCCAAGACGCATCAAAAA
>JBFMAJ010000309.1:0-1601 GCA_040755775.1 Nitrospirota bacterium | reverse complement strand
CGGTTGTGCGAATCGCCTGCTCGGTCAATTGCTCGATAGGCAGCTCCGACAGCGCGGGCGCTTTTGCTTTGGCCCAGCCGGAGCTGTCGGCGCCCATGACCGTCAGGGCAAATTCGGCAAAGGTCGACGGATAGGAGGCGGCCATGCCGCTGGAATCCGCCAGCGCCGTGGTCGCCGACGAGGTAGCCAGATAGCCGGCCGCCATCAAGCGCGCGTTTGCCGCCAGACGGATGGCCCGGGCCACCCGTTCGCCCCGCTCCTGCGGCGTGGCGGCGGCCGTCGGCCCGTCCCATCGAGCGATGACCGGATAATGCTGCGGGCCCGGCAGTGATGGGCGATCGGCCACGGCCGGTGAGTGCCGGGCCAGCTCGCAGGCCCGATCGACGGCCGAGCGAACGCCCTCCTCCGTGAGCTGCGTCGTCGTCGCCAGGCCCCGCCGGGCTTCGATCTCGACGCGGACCATCAGGTGGCTCTGCGTCTCGGCCACGTTTTGGTGAATCGTGTTGTTGGCGAAGCGGGTGAGCGAGGAATGCTGCTGGGTGAGCGCGGCCAGCGTCGCATCAGCCGGGCTGATCTTCAGGACCGTCCGCAGCCAGTCGTGCAGGTCAGCTCGCGGCATCGTAGGCGATCCCCACCTCGACGTTCCGAAAGCGCGCCGGCGCGGCGCCGTGGCCCGTGCCGATCGTTTGCGGCGGCTGGCCCTTGCCGCAGTTGGGCGTGCCCCAGAGCGTCCAGGCCGCCGGGCCGCAGATCGCGTCGCAACCGCGCCAGAAGGGCGGCGTGATCCCGCCGTAACTGGGATTCTTCAGCAAGCGGACGCGCTTGCCCCGCTTGATCTCCCAGCCGATCTCGGTGCCGAATTGAAAATGGAGCCGCCTGTCGTCGATCGACCAGCTTCGGTTGGTCTCCATGTAGACGCCGTCGGCGGTGTCGGCGATCAGCTCCTCCAGCGTGGCGGGGCCGTTCTGATCCGGCAGCAGGCTGACGTTGGTCATCCGGATCAACGGAATCCGGTTCCAGCCGTCGGCCCGCATCGCCCCGCCGCTGCGCGCCGCGCCGGCGGCCGAGGCCGTCTCCCTCGACGTGAGCAGGCCGGTCAGGCGCCCCCGCGTGATGATCGGCACCGACTGGGCCTCGACCCCCTCGTCATCGTACGCGAACGTGCCCAGCCCCGGCCCGTGCGCGATCGTCGCGTCGGCCACGACGTTGACGATCGGGGAGCCGTACTCGAAGCGGTTCAGCATCGCCGGCGCAAGGAAGCTGGTGCCGGCGTAGTTGGCCTCATAGCCCAGCATCCGGTCGAGCTCGATCGCGTGGCCGATCGATTCATGGATCTGCAGGCCGAGCTGGGAGCCGTCGAGAATGAGCGTCGCCGTCCGCCGGGGGCATTGCGCGGCCCGGTGCAGCGCCACGGCTTCCTCGCCGACCCGCTGGGCGTGGGCGGGCAGATCCAGCTTGCCGACCAGCTCGTATCCCTGTAATTGATGCTGGCCGCCGAACGAGTTGGGATAGGAGCGCTTCTGGATGTCGCCCTCCCGAAACGATGTCGCGTCGAAGCCCGCGCCGCTGTAAATCAGCCGCTGGGAGATCCGGGCGCCCTC
>JBFMAJ010000308.1:0-1668 GCA_040755775.1 Nitrospirota bacterium | reverse complement strand
CGCCTGACTCGATCCGGCACGATCGGCAGCGGGGGCATCATGCTCTACCTTCCCCGCGCCATCCCGACCGGGACGGCTATCGCATTAAAGCTTCATCTGCCCGGCCACCACATCATCGACTGCCTGGCTCGGGTGGTCTGGACGGAACTGCTGACCGGGCAGGAACGGACTGAGTTCAAGGCCGGCGTGCAGTTCGAGCAAATCGCACAAGAGGCGTTGGAGCGGCTGCGGCGCTTCGTCAAAGAACAGCAAAACCCGTTTGATGAATCCGCCATGCTGCTGCGCGACTCGTTCCATGAGGACTCGAGCGACTAGCAGACGCGGCGCCCCGGCGCGGAGCGCACGGGCCATCCATGCCAGCCCATCCTTCCGTCCCGGGCCCGACGATCCGGACCCGATCGAGTATCTGGAGTTGATCGACCTCCTCTGCGAGCGGTTTCTGCCATCCGATCCTCCCGCCGCTGGCGCGCCCCGCCGGGATTCGCGCCGGTTTCTGCGGCAGTGGCAGCAATAAACCGGCCCCGCCCTCCCATCACCGCCGCCTTTTGACTTCCGAAACGAGGGTTTGCTATCGTGTGGCGAAAGGGGGGCGAGCATGCGCCATTTCAGGATCTGGCTGATGATCGGACTGATCGGGGGGATGATCGGCGCGGCGGCCCGGCCGCTGCCGGCGCAGCAGGCCGGCGCCCGGATCGACATCACAATTAAAAATTTTACCTTCCAATCTCAGGCCAAGGTCCTGCCGTTGGACCAGCCGGTGACGATCCATCTGCGCAACCTGGACGCCGTGGAGCATGGCTTCGTCTCCCCGATGCTGCGCAATGCGGACATCGTCGTAGAAACCGCGGCCGGCACGACGTTTGGGCGCGGCATCGAAGGCGTGCACATTGCGCCCGGCAAAGAGGTGTCGATCCATTTTGCGTCACCGCCTCCCGGCCAGCATCCCTTTCAATGCGATCTGCATCCAAACATGAAGGGCGAACTCTTTCTGCTCTCCGTGGGATCCGCGTAGCCGCTCGGCCGGATGACCCGACCCGCCAAACGCTTTGCCGCCGTCCGCGGCGTGCACGACATTTTGCCCGGCGAAAGCGAACGCTGGCGGCTGGTTGAGCAAACGGCCGGCCGGCTGTTTGCCGCCTTCGGCTTCCAGGAGATCCGCCTGCCGATCTTCGAGGCAACCGAGCTGTTCGCCCGCAGCATCGGCGAAGCGACCGACATCGTCGAGAAGGAGATGTACACCTTCACCGACCGCTCGGGCGAATCCGTCACGTTGCGTCCGGAAGGAACCGCCCCGGCGATCCGGGCCTTTCTGGAGCATCATCTGGCCGCCGCCCAGCCGGTCACCAAACTCTATTATGCGGGACCGATGTTCCGCCACGAGCGGCCGCAGAAGGGGCGCTTCCGGCAGTTTCATCAAATCGGGGCGGAGACGATCGGCAGCCACGCGCCCGACGCGGACGTGGAATTGCTGTCGCTGCTCCATCTGCTGTTCCGGCAACTCGGCATCGACGGCCTGCAACTGGAGCTCAACAGCCTGGGCGACGAGGCCTGCCGGCCGGCCTATCGCCGGACGCTGCAACAGTTTCTGGAGGCCCGCCAACCGGCCTTGTGCGAGAATTGCCGGCGCCGAACAGTCACGAATCCGCTGCGCGTGCTCGATTGCAAGAA
>JBFMAJ010000307.1:0-1704 GCA_040755775.1 Nitrospirota bacterium | reverse complement strand
GTCAAGTTGCTCAGGCCGGCTCCAAACCGGCATGGCAACGGTGGCCGCGGCTGGTCAGTTACGTCGTCACGGCGTTTTGCCCCGCCGGCTCGATCTCAAATCCCATGTGATGGATCATCGCAATCGCTTCGTCAGCGGGCTGGCCGTCGGTGGTCAGGTAGCCGTTGACGAATATCGCATTGGCCGGATAGAGCGAAAGCGCCTGCAGAGGGCCCAAATTGTGCTCCCGCCCGCCCGCGACGCGGATTTCGGCGTCCGGATTGTAGAAGCGGAACAGGCAGAGAATCTTCAGGCAGCGGTTCGGCGTCAGCTCGCGCACATGTTCCAGCGGCGTGCCGGAAATCGGGTGAAGAAAATTCACCGGAATCGAGTCGGGCCGCAACCGCCGCAAGGCCTTGGCGACGTCGATCAAATCCTGGTCGGTCTCCCCCTGGCCCGCAATGAGGCCGCAGCAGCGCTCCAGCCGGGCGGCCCGGACCGCGTCCAAGGTATCCAGGCGATCCCGATAGGTGTGGGTCGTGCAAATTTCCGGATAGTACCGCTCGCTCGTGTTGAGATTATGATTGATCCGATCGACGCCGGCCGCTTTGAACGCGGCGGCCTGCTCCGGTGTCAATAACCCAACCGAGCAGCAGATGCCCAGGGGCAATTCCTGCTTGATCGCCCGCACGGCGGCCGTCAGCCCTTCCACTTCGCGATCGGTCGGCCCCCGCCCGCTGATGACCAGGCAGAACCGCTTGGCGCCGACCCGGGCGGCCCGCCGCGCTTCCGCCAGAATCTCCTCCCGGCTTTTCAAGGGATAGCGTTCGATCGCGGCGGTGGAAATCGACGATTGCGAGCAATAACCGCAGTCCTCGGGGCAGAGGCCGCTTTTGGCATTCATGAGCACGTGCAGCAACACGCGCCGCCCGAAATGGCGGCGCCGCACCGTAAAGGCCGACGCCAGCACGTCGAGCAGCGCGTCATCGGGAGCCTGAAGCACCGCCAGCCCCTCCCCATCCGTCAAGCATTCCCCCGCCAGCGCTTTTTCCGCGCAGGTCCGATAATCCATGCCCGATTCCCCCTCTTCCATTGGCATTATTCGCTCTTCCCTCCCGTCCGGATCCGCTCCAGGTATTGGCTCAATAACGGATGGCTTTTCGGCGTCAGCGGCTCGACAAATTTGATGCCGATGGCATTGCCGTCCACATCGACCTTCAGCCACACCACCGTGCCCAGCACCCGTTCCACGCCCTCGTCGGCCCGGCCCGCATAGAGGTGGAGCTCCAGGGCCACGCTGCGGCCTTCCTCGATGGCGCGCGGCGCAAAGAGCTCCAGCCCGCCGCGCCCCAGCATGGTGACGTTCGCCTCAACGCTGAGGTCCTCATCCAGCGACGTCACCTCGGCCGGAATAATCGCCGTCACCCGTTCGTATTTCCGCCGCCGATCGATCAGCCACCTCCGCGAAACGCGGGCGGACGAATCACGCCGCCAGCCAGCGAAAGACCGAGTAGAGCAGCGCGACTTCCACCCCGTGCGCCGCCATGGGCGCGAAAAGCGTGCCGGAACGGTACAACAAATAGCCCCATACGACGCCGTCCGACCAGCCCAGCCAATGCCATTCGCGAAACGACATCACCAGAAACGGGTCCCAGGCGAACAGCAGCCCCGCGCCGACGATCGCGCCCCATCGCCCCAGGGCGCCGGCCGGCATCCAGACCAGCA
>JBFMAJ010000306.1:0-1732 GCA_040755775.1 Nitrospirota bacterium | reverse complement strand
CCGGGGACTGAGTGAGGGGAGCCGCCGGCCCAATGACGGTGGCCGGCCGGGGCTTTCGCCGCTCGGCCGCCACCGTAGAGCCGCGAAGCGCGCGCCCGAGCGGCTAGCGCTGCGCGACTTCGAGGTTATTGACGACGTCTTCCACGCCCTGAACGAGCCGGGCGATGTCTTCGGCCCGCTGCTTCTGGGCGTCCGATTCGACGACGCCGTTCAAATAGACCACGCCATTCGTCGTGTCGACGTCCACGCGGAACAGATCCGAGGCCTGATCGGCGACCAACCGCGACTTGACGGATGCCGTGATCGTGGCATCATCGACGTTTTGCCCGGCCGTCCTGCCGGTCATTGACTGGCACCCGGCCAGCGCCAAGACCATCACCGCAACCGCACAGCCCTTGATCAGCTTGCTCATGCCGCACCTCCGAACATGTGTGGGACGTCCGATCCGCGTTCCGTTTCGCGGGATCCCGTTTATAGTTCGCAGTGTACGGAACGCGGGAGGGAAGAACAATCCGGAGAATCCCCAATCTTGGCGCAAAAATCCCCCACAGACACATCAATGCTCGTAGGAACCGGACTGATACCAAAATCAGACTTTTGCCGATAGTTTTCTAGACGGGCTGGCGCTACACTGAACTCGCAGTTTCACCGGGCATCAAACTTCCCCATCCAAAACGCCCCGCGGAGGGTTCACTGATGGCACAGGCACATAGGCAAACCACCCAACGCAGCCGATCCCGCTCCCGTTCCTTCTCCCCGTCGAAATCGCGCCCCGGTAAAAAGATGGGGGGCGCAGGCAAAACCAATTACTATCAGGTGGTCTGGATGATCGGGAAGAAAGACGCGCACGTCGAGCGGGGACGGCTGATTCCGGACACCGACAACGCCAGGCGGATGTTCGAGCAATTCGGCTCGCCGGTGCAGGTGCGGGGCAATCGCTTCGAGCTGAAGGCCCGGCCGCCATCCGAATCGTCCAAAGCCACGATGTCCGCGCAACAGCGGGGGTGGACTGAGGAAGAGATCGGCGAAACGGGCGATGCCGAAGAGCCGGGCGCCTAGACCGGCGCGCGCCGACCAACCCCGCGAAGGAGGCGGAACATGGAGTTGAAGGACCTTATGACGCGCGACATTGAGACCGTCGGCCCGGACGATGCGCTGCAGACCGCGGCCAGAAAAATGCGCGCCAGGGACGTGGGCTTTTTGCCGGTCTGCGAAGGCGATCACGTGATGGGCGTGCTGACCGATCGCGATATCACGATTCGGGCGACGGCGGAAGGCCTGGATCCGAAAACGGCCGCGGCCCGGGAAGTGATGACGACGGCCGTGGTCTGCTGCTACGAGGATGAGTCGATCGACGAGGCGGCGCAGCTCATGAAGGAGAACCAGATCCGGCGATTGATGGTGTTGAACCGCGACAATAAACGGCTCGTTGGCATCATCGCGCTGGGCGACCTGGCCACCGGCATCGGCGACGACCGGCTGTCCGGGGAAGTCCTGCACAGCGTCTCCGCCTCGGTGGGCATGCCGCTGGACGCCCGATGGTCTCCCTGAGCGAAACGCCGACGGGGGTCATCGAAAATTTTTGATCGCTGCTCGAAAATGACCAGTTCTGCAGCCACGCGCTGCAGGGTATCTCCGCCAAAACGGCGAAGATACGCGGCCCGCCTGCCAGCGCGCCGAAAGGCACGCTGACGTTGACCGCTTCGGCGGTCAAGTTGCTCAGGCCGGCTCC
>JBFMAJ010000305.1:0-1742 GCA_040755775.1 Nitrospirota bacterium | reverse complement strand
CCCTTAAATGGGGGGCTTACATAGCCAGTTGTTTCACTCCACCGATAAGAGCAAACCCGTCGCAAGGCGGGGGCGCAAAGCGACCGGTCCCGAGGCTGACCCGGGATGGAGGCGCTGCCGAAGTGGACACTCGCCGCTCATGCTCTTATGGTGCCACAAGAGCCTGGGCGGCGAGCTGTTTTGAGGGGGAGGGGGCAATGAAGACGATTCTGGTGGTTGACGACGACACGAACGCGCGGCGCTCCGTCCGGTACGTGCTCAAGAGCCACGGCTACCGGGTCATCGAGGCGCCCTCGGGCGAGGCCGCGCTGAGCTGCCTGCGCCGGGAACCGGTCGACCTGGTGATTCTCGATTTGGTGATGCCGCAGATGGACGGGACGGCCGTGTGCGATCAGATGAAAGCGGACGCCGCGCTGTCGCGCATTCCGGTCATCATTTTCACGGTGGTGCGGGGAGAGGTCTGCCGCGACTGGTCGCGCTACATGAAGGCCGACGCCTGCATGAGCAAACCGTTCCAGATTCGAGAGTTGCTGGCCGCGATCAGGGGGTTGCTCGGCGGGCCGGCCGACGCCCCCTCCCTTCACTCGCTGGCCGAATCGGCGTAACGTATCACGAAGCGGTTCTGCGCCGTTCCTCTTCGGTCAGGGCCTCGTCGAGCAGGGCCACCGCCCGGTCGGCCTGTTGGCGGGTGATGATCAGCGGCGGGGCCAGGCGCAGCACGCTCTTGCCGCAGCCCAACACCAGCAGGCCGCGCTCGAAGCAGGCTTGGATCACGCGGTTGCGCTCCTCGACGGCCGGCTCCTTCGTCTGCCGGTCCCGCACCAGCTCCAGCCCGATCATCAGGCCCCGGCCGCGCACGTCGCCGATGAGCCGGTGGCGCGCCTGCAGCTCGCGGCAGCGCGCCAGCAGGTAGCGGCCGACGGCCGCCGCGTTGGCGGTCAACGTCCGCTCGACCAACCGCAGTGTGGCCAGCGCCGCCTCGCAGGCGACCGGATTGCCGCCGAAGGTGTTGGCGTGCGCGCCGGGGCGCCACCGCATCAGCCGCGCGTCGGCGATCATGGCGCCCAACGGCAGGCCCGAAGCCAACGCCTTGGCGGCCATCAGCAGATCGGGCGCGACGCCGTCGTGGTCGCAGCCCCACATCCGGCCGGTCCGCCCGATGCCGGTCTGGATCTCATCCATCACCAGCAGAATGCCGAACTCATCGGCCAGGCGCCGCAGCTTCGTCAGGTAGCCGTCCGGCGGCACCACGTAGCCCCCCTCCCCCTGAATCGGCTCGACGACGATGGCCGCCACCTCCTCGGGGAAGACGGTTCTCGTAAAGAGCTCGTCTTTAATCACGCGGACGCAGTGGAAGTCGCAACTGTCCGGCGTCAGCCCGTAGGGGCAGCGATAGCAATTCGCATAGGGCACATGGAAGACGCCGGGCACCAGGGGGCCGAACCCTTTCCGGTGAATCGGCTTGCTGGCCGAGAGCGACATGGCGCCGTAAGTGCGGCCATGAAACCCTCCGACGAAGGCGATGAAGTAGGGCCGCCCGGTCGCGTAGCGCGCCAGCTTCATGGCCGCTTCCGTGGCCTCGGTGCCGGAGTTGGTCAGAAAACTTTGCTTGGGGGCGCGGCCGGGCGCCAGCTCGGCCAGCCGTTCGGCCAGCCGGATTTCGGCCGGGTAATAAAAATCGGTGCCCGACATGTGGATCAAGGATTTCGCCTGCCGGGCGATGGCCTCGACGATTCTGGGAT
>JBFMAJ010000304.1:0-1744 GCA_040755775.1 Nitrospirota bacterium | reverse complement strand
CGGTTCGCGAACCGCCCTTACTCCATCATCAATTGCGTGGGGATATCCGGCGGAAGCGTGAGCCGCCCCTGCGCGAAGGCGGTCTGAAACTGGGTGAAAATTTTTGGATCGAATTGATTGCCCGCCGATTTGACCAGCAAGTGCATTGCCTGTTCCGGCGCCATGCCCTGCCGGTAACTGCGGCTGGTCGTCATGGCGTCATAGGCGTCGGCGATGGCGATGATCCGGCTGGCCAGCGGAATTTGCTCGGCCGTCAACCCGTCGGGATACCCGGTGCCGTCATACCGCTCGTGCTCATGCCGCACGGCGCGGGCGATTGATTCGAATTGCTTGACCTTGCTGAGAATTTCCGAGCTGTGCAGGGGATGCTGCCGCATCTCCTCCCATTCCTGCTCATCGAGCGAGTCCGGTTTCAGCAGGATTGACTCCGGCACGGCGATTTTGCCCACGTCGTGCAGCACGGCGGCCAGATAGACTTCCTCGCGCTGTTCGGCCGGCAACTGCAACTGATCGGCGATGATCGCCGAATAGTAGGCGACCCGCAGCGAATGGCCGTGGGTGTAGGGATCCTTGGCGTCGATCGCGCTGGCCAGCGATTTGACGGTGCTCAAAAACAGCTCGCGCACTTCGGCGAACAGCCGCGCATTTTCCAGCGCGATTGCCGCCTGCCGCGCGATCGTTTCCAGCAATTTCAGGTCGTTCGTGCTGAACTCTCCGCCTCCCTCCTTGTCGCTCAAATTGATGACGCCCAGCACTTTGCCGCTGGTGATCATCGGCACCGACAGCAGCGAGGTGACGGGATAGGGGAGCGCGATGAACCGGGGGTGCTGATCGACGCGGCAGATAATCTTGGCCGAGCCGGTTTCAACGACCTCTCCGCTGATGCCCTCGCCGGGGCCCAGCGTGAAGGCCGGAACGGGATCGCCCCGTCGGCTCGCGGCATAGGCCGCGGTCAGCCTTCCGGCCTGATCCTTGATGAGAATGGCGATGTGGTCGCAGGGAATGAGCGTCCGGATCTGCTCGACGATGTTGTGATAGACCGGGCCCGGGGAGGGATGCGTGCCGAGCTTGGCCGCGAGCTCATAATGCAGGTTCAATTCCTCATAGTTGCGGGCGATTTCCCGGGACAGATTCTCCATCTCCTGTTGCAGGTCGAGCAGCCCCTGCAGGTGCAGCCGCAACAGGCGGGTGAGCGGCAACTGCCGCCCGGCGGTATCCCCGTAGCCGACGACGCTGCCGACCAGCACCGACTGGATGAAGAGCGCGCTGGTGGCAAACTCTACGTTGTGGCTGCAGACCCAGGTCAGCGTCGGATTGTCCGGCGTCAGCGCGAGCGCCATCGGCGCCAGCGACCGCACGCAGCCGGCAAGGTCGAGCTCCGGATGATGCGCCGCGCACGGCGTTTTCGGCCACTGCGCGATGATGTCGCCCGCCGTCGAGAGAAAGACCAGGGAGGCGTCCCCCAGGCGCCCGGCTTCCGCGAAGAGCTGATCGATCTCTTGCCGGGCAATGGGCAACACGGCCATCTAGCCGCTCCGTGGCCGGTCGATGGAGGCGGGGCCCGCCGGTGCGCGCCCGGCCGATACCGGCTCGGCCGTCGGACGGAGCACGGGAGGCGTGACGAGCGGCAGGGTGAAGAAGAAGCGGCTGCCTGCTCCCAGCACGCTTTCGCACCAAATATCTCCGCCCAGGTGCTGGATGATCTCGCGGCACAGCGCCAGGCCCAACCCGGTGCCTTTCGGCC
>JBFMAJ010000303.1:0-1752 GCA_040755775.1 Nitrospirota bacterium | reverse complement strand
ACGGATGACGCCGAATTTCAGCGCGGCCGCCCAATCGACGTAGCTGCCCTGCTCGGCCTTGGGCAGGAAATAAAACGCCAGCGGATGCTGCTCCTTTTCCGCCTCGATCAGGATCTGGGCCAGCGAATCCACCGCCTCCTCAGAAACCGCCTCCCCTTCGCCCGGCAGCGCCGCGGCGGGGCCGGGCGCGGCCCCCTTGGGCGTCGCCTGGCGGTTGGCGGCCGCCTCCAATGCCGCCTCCAGCGGCGTCTTCTCGGGCACGGGCGCCTGGGCGCAGGTCAGTAGCCACCCGCTCAGGCCGATTAGCGCCAGCGGCCGGAGCCGGCGCGCCCACATCGTGGGAATCGTCCGCATGACTACCGCTCCAGAACGATCACCTCGCCCACCATCTGGCGGTGGATGAAGCAAAAATAGGGATAGCGGCCCGGCGTGTTGAAGGTATGGTCGCAGGTTTTTTCAGGAAAAAACTCCGGGCAGAAAATCTCCAACTGATCGCCCGCGCCGGTGCCCGGCACGCTCGACATCAGATGGCGGCGGACGTCCGCGTTGACCCATTGAACGCTGTCGCCCACCTCCAGAATGATGGACGCGGGGTCGAATTTATATGAATCCTTCTTGACGGTCACCTCGTAGGTGATCGGCTCATCGGCCACGCCGGCGGCCGCCAACGCCAGCACCATGGCGACGCACGCCATGACGGTCACGCGCATCATCCGTCCCATCGATCCCCCAAGGCTCCGGCTCTTATTTTCGCGGCTGGGATGGCGCTGTTTCTTGAAAGAGATGTTCGGTGCCCGGCTTCGGTTTGACATGGCAACGGAGACAATCGGACAGCGGAAAGGCCACCCGGTTATGACATCGGCCGCAATATTCGCCCGCCGCGATCTTCACCATGTGCATTTCGGGATTGCCGCCGGCCTTGGGCTTGAAGATCGCATCATGGCAATTTTCGCAATCGAGCCACATTGTGTGGATCTTGTGGGGAAAGACCACGTCCGGCTGGTATTTGCTCTTGGTTTGAATCACCACGTCCAGGTCCAGCGGCGGCTTGGGCTTGGCACTGGGATCGAGCGAATCCTTGGGCGTGATTTTGCCGCTGCGCAACGACTCCGCCCAATCGACCAGACCATACTTGTCCTGGGGCAGATTGGCCAGCTCCAGGGCCATGGGGTGCTCCGCCATGCCGGAGCGCTCGGCCTCGCCGACCACGCCCGAGGCGTCGCCCCGGCCGGCCACGTTGCCCTTGCTGTCCAGAAAGAGCACCATCGACGGGTCGAGTTTTTTGAGCTTTTCCTTCATCCGTTCCAGCCGTTCTTTCTTCGCCGCTTCGGCGTCGGCGGATTGCGCGGCGGCGGAGGCGGCCGACAACCCGATGAGCGCGAGCACGACCGGCAACGCCAAGCTGAGGCCCGCCCATCGGCAGGCATGACGCGCTGACAATCCGTCCATCTCTTTCCTCCCCGGCCGGCGAACCGCCCCGGCCGCGGCTTACGGAGCGCTGGTCTGGCCCCGCGCTTCGGGGATCTGGAACTCGCTCTTGCCGGCATGGCACCGGTCGCAGTAGAGCGGCGCCCAGGCGATGCGGCCGTTGTGGCACTTGCCGCAATAATTACCCTTGATGATTTCGATCATGGTCACGTGATTGGCGCCGGCCCGCATGACGAAAATCTCCTCGTGGCAGACCTTGCACTTGAACCGGATGCGATGAAACCAATGGGGGAAGACGACGGGCGGCATCTCGGCCTTCTCGGC
>JBFMAJ010000302.1:0-1781 GCA_040755775.1 Nitrospirota bacterium | reverse complement strand
CAGAATCAGCAGATCGGCGACCCCATCGAGAAACGGACGAAGCACGGGCAACACTAAACGCAGCGAGATAAAGGACAGATCCGCCGTCACCAGACTGACCGGCTCCGGAATAGCGGACGGCGGCAGCGCGCGGATATTGGTCCGCTCCTTCACGATAACCCGGGGATCCTGCCGGAGCGACCAGGCCAACTGGCCGTAGCCGACGTCGACGGCATAGACCCGGCGCGCGCCGTGCTGCAGCAAGCAATCGGTGAAGCCGCCGGTGGAGGCGCCGACGTCCATCGCCACGCGGCCGTGCACCGGCAGGCTGAATGCGCGGAGCGCCCCGGCCAGCTTTTCGCCACCGCGGCTCACGTAGCGCGCCCCGGACTCCACCGCCAGCGGCGCGTCCGACTCCACCCGCTGGCCCGGCTTGCCGACCGGCCGCCCGGCCGCCTGGACGGCGCCCCGCATGACCAGCCGTTGCGCCTCCGCGCGGCTGGCGGCCATGCCCTGCTCCACCAGCAACTGGTCAATCCGTGTTTTCGCGCGAATCGTCTTCCTCCTCGTCGGCCTCATCGGAAGAGTCATCCTCGCCCCGTTCATGGTCATCCTCTTCTTCTTCGAGCTCTTCTTCCTCATCCTCGTCCGAGCCGGCGCCCGGCCGATCCCGTTCCGCCCGCGGCTCGGCAAACGGGCGCAGCCGTTTTTTCCCCTCTTTGTCGGTCATCAGCACTTCGACCTTGCGCTCCGCTTCTTCCAGCATCTTCAAACACTGCTTGGACAGTTTGACGCCCTCTTCAAACCGCTTGACCGAGTCCTCCAGCGAGAGATCGCCCTTTTCCAGGGCTCTCACGATTTCATCCAAGCGGGTCAATGCTTCTTCGAATTTTCCAGCCGCCATGTAAATCTCCTTCTCAGTCCATTTCCGTCGGCAGCGGCCACTTCCGCTGCTGGCGCACCTGCTCGATCAGCGCGTCCAGCTCGCCTTCATGCAGCACCACCCGGATGCGCTCCCCCGGACTTGCCGCCCGCGCGGAACGCAGAATGGCGCCGTCGGCCATTCGCTGCGCGATGCTGTAGCCGCGGCCCAGAATCGCCAGCGGGCTCAACTGATGCAATTGGGCAATGCGCATCCGAAGGAATTCGCGCCGATGGCCGAGCAGGCGCGCGGAGGCCGCGCGCAAGCGGCCGTCCAGCTCGTCCGCGCGCAGCAGCGCCGCCTCGATGCTCCGGCGGGGATGGATCAGCGCCCGCTGCTCGCGCTGAACGCAGGCCCGCCGCCGGTCAAGCAACTCCCGCAGCGACCGGGCCGCCCGCAGCCGAAGCTGCTCCAGCCGATCGAGCAATTCCCCCTTCGTCCGCACCACCAGCTCGGCGGCCGCCGACGGAGTCGGCGCGCGCAGATCGGCGACGAAGTCGGCGATCGTCACGTCCGTCTCATGGCCGACGGCCGAAATAACCGGCGCCGCGGACCGGGCGATCGCGCGGGCGACGCGCTCGTCATTGAACGCCCACAAATCCTCCAGCGAGCCGCCCCCGCGCGCCACGATGATGACGTCGACCAGCTTCAGCGCGTTCAGTTCGTCGACCGCCTCGGCGATGCGCTCCGCGGCCCCCGGCCCCTGGACCGGCGACGGATTGATGATGATGTGCAGATTGGCGAACCGCCGGGCCAAAATGACCAGCAGATCCCGGATCACCGCCCCGGTCGGCGAGGTGACGACGCCCACCCGGCGGGGCAGCGCCGGCAGCGGCCGTTTTGTGTCCGCGGCGCACCAACCCACGGCGGCCACACCGGC
>JBFMAJ010000301.1:0-1809 GCA_040755775.1 Nitrospirota bacterium | reverse complement strand
GGGGGAACCGAAATGCGCAAGCATTTTGGGGGAACCGCTCGTCCTTGAGGCCTTCGGGCCGCCATGGCACGCTTGGGCGATCTGAGCAGACAACCCGTTCACAGTTACACGCCGAAAGAGCCGGGGGCAGGCTCGATGCCTGGTTCCGGCTTTACAAAGCGCGAGGGAAGCCCCACCACGGTGGCGGGGCTCCTCGCTGGCGGGGATCAGACCTCCCGCTTCGGGCGGTTCCAGATGAGGGCGTATTCTCCGTCCTTCTCGCTGGGCCAGAGCGCCGCGGTGATCGGGGCGTTGAAGCTCGGGTCGTCCAGCTTGACCGAGATGTACTCTTCGCCGTCGTTGGAGACCGCCTTCCAGCCTGCGCCGACCTCGACGCCGTTGCCGGCCGTGATGCGGAAGTCGGGGGCGTCACGCGAGACGCGGTCGATGGGGTTGAGGCGGGCCCGCATGTTGACCGTGAGGGTGCGGACGCTGCCGATGATGCTGTTGTTGCCGTTGGTGCTGAATTCGCCGATGACTGCCATGATCGTATTCCTTTCCGGTTTGCTCGGGCCGCGCCCACCGCGACCTCGATGGCGGTGTAAGAACCGGGGGAGAGCCGGCCCCGCAAATTTGAACAGGTCGATAAGTGGAATTTTTGCCTGACAACGGCGATAATCGCCGTGAACAGGAGAGACCATGAACAGACGACCGCGCCGGAACCACACAGCGGCCTTCAAGGCGAAGGTGGCGCTTGCCGCCGTCAAGGGTGACCGGACGATTGCCCAACTGGCCGAACACTTTGATGTCCATCCCAATCAGATCACGGCCTGGAAGGCCCAGCTGGAGGGTGGCGCTTCCGGAGTTTTTGGCCCCGGGGGCACGGCGCCGGCCGCGCCTGCGATCGATGTGAAGTCGCTGCACGCCAAGATCGGAGAGCTGACGCTGGAGAACGATTTTTTAGAAGGAGCGCTCACCAAGGCGGGGTTGCTGAGCGCAAAGCGATGATCGACCGCGAGCACGATCTATCGATCACGAAGCAGGCGGAGATTTTGCAGATCAGCCGCGGCAGCGTCTATTACCTGCCGCGCCCGGTGCCGGACGCCGATCTCGCGATCATGCGGCGTCTGGATCGGCTGCACCTGGAATTCCCCTTCGCCGGTTCGCGTATGCTGAGAGGCTTGCTGGCTCTCCAGGGGGTCAAGATCGGCCGCCGGCATGTAAAAACGCTCATGCGGCGGATGGGGATAGAGGCGCTCTATCGCCGTCCGCGCACGACGAAGCCGGAACCCGGCCACAAGATCTATCCATATTTGCTGCGCGGCATGGCGATCACGCGGCCGAACCAGGTCTGGGCAATGGACATCACGTATATTCCGATGGCGCGCGGTTTCGTCTATCTCGCCGTCGTGCTCGATTGGGCAACCCGCCGGGTGTTGTCCTGGCGGTTGTCGATCACGATGGAAGCGGCCTTCTGCGTCGAGACCCTGGAGGATGCCTTGGCTCGTCATGGCAAGCCGGAAATCTTCAACACGGACCAGGGCTCGCAGTTCACCGGTGCGGCCTTCACGGGCTTGCTCGCCAGCCACGGCATCGCCATCAGCATGGATGGCAAGGGCGCCTGGCGCGACAACGTGTTCGTCGAACGGCTGTGGCGCAGCGTCAAATATGAGGAGGTGTACCTGCGGGCCTACGAAAGCGTCGCCGAGGCCCGGAGTTCGATCGGTCGGTATCTCGATTTCTACAATGGCCGCCGACCGCATCAGAGCCTTGACGACGCCACCCCGGATCAAGCCTACTTCAACCCGCTGCCACTCCGCTTGGCAGCCT
>JBFMAJ010000300.1:0-1813 GCA_040755775.1 Nitrospirota bacterium | reverse complement strand
ACGGCAGCGGCGGGTCCGCCGGAGGCGGAAGAAACGTTCGTCCACTCATAGAAACCAAGTAACCAGACACCAACGCAACCACGTTACAAGGAGATCGGCATGGCTGAGATTCTTCGCGGCAAAGGCATCGAACGCACCCATATTAAAGGCAAGCTGATGGCCGAGTCGCTGGTCGACAAGCGGGTGCTCAAGTCCACTGAGACCGAGCAGGAAATCGACATCCTGCCCTACGTGGATGTGGTGGCCATCGGCGGCCACAGCATCCTGGACCGGGGCAAATCGGCCGTCTTCCCGCTCATCGACGAGATCGTCAAGAACAAGGGCCAATACAAGATGATCATCGGCGTCAGCGGCGGCGCCCGGGTGCGCCATACGTTCAGCGTGGCGCTCGATCTGGGCATTCCCACCGGCGGCCTGGCCCACGTGGCCGGCGCCTGCGAGGAGCAGTATGAGAAAATGCTCCAGGCGCTCCTGGCCAAGCACGGCGGCATCCAGCTCACGAAGGATCATTTCTGGGATATTCCGCACAAGCTGGCCTCGGGCATGCTGCCGATCATGATCGGCATGCCGCCCTATCATTACTGGGAGCAGCCGCCGCGCCAGGGCCGCCTGCCGATGAACGGCTCGGACTTCGGCCTCTACATTTTCGCCGAGGCGCTGGCCGCCCGCACGATCATCTTCGTGAAGGATGAGGACGGCTTGTACACCGACGACCCGAAGAAAAATCCGAAGGCGGAGTTCATTCCCCGGATCAGCGTGCAGGAGCTGTTGAAGCTCGACCTGAAGGACCTCTTGATCGAGCGGATGGTGCTGGAGACGATGATGACCGCGCGCCACGTGAAGGAAATCTACATCGTCAACGGCCTCAAACCGGGCCGGTTGACCAAGGCATTGGCCCACGAGCGCGATGCGGGGACGACGATTTACAAAGCCTAACAATCCACAAAAAACAATGGGGACAGATTGAAATCTGTCCCCATTGCGGCTCAAAGGAGAAGAACGAAATGGCGATTGTAAAGGACAGAAAAACCGGCCGGAAAGAAATTGAGACCCAGTTTATGGGCGAGTCGATGTCAGACAAGGACGTGATGGCCGCAACCGAGGGCGACGTCATCCGCATCCTGCCCGACGTCAACGTCGTCAAGATCGGGGGGCAGTCCGTCCTGGACCGCGGCCGGCCGGCCGTCTATCCGATCCTCGACGAGCTGGCCAGGAACAAGAAGAAGCACAAGCTCCTCATCTGCGTCGGCGGCGGCACGCGCGCCCGCCACGCCTACGAGATCGCGCTCGACCTGGAGCTGCCCACGGGCGTGATCGCGGCCGTCGGTGAGGCCACGCCCCGGCAGAACGCCCGGATGGTCCAGATGCTGCTGGCCAAGCACGGCGGCGTCTATATTCTGCCCGACGACTTCGAGAAGCTGCCGCTCTACTTCGCCCTCGGCTGCATTCCCATCATGAGCGGCATGGCCCCCTACGATTATTGGGAAAAGCCGTCGGAGACGGGCCGGATTCCGGCCAACCGGACCGACTCGGGGACCTATCTCTCGGCCGAGTATCTGGGCGCCCGGTCGTTGATCTACATCAAGGATGAAGACGGGCTCTATACGGACGACCCGAAGAAAAACCCGAAGGCCAAGCTCATCCGCAAGATCAGCGCGCAGGAGCTGCTCAAGAACGAGCTGCCGGATATGATCGTCGAGCGGGTGGTGCTCCAGAACATGCTCAACGCCCGCCATATGCGGAAGATTCAAATCATCAACGGGCTGAAAAAGGGCAACATCACGAAGGCGCTCAACGGCGAGCACGTGGGGAC
>JBFMAJ010000299.1:0-1824 GCA_040755775.1 Nitrospirota bacterium | reverse complement strand
GACTGGATCTCAGTCAGCACCGTGAGAGCGGCTATGCCATGTAGGCCAACCGATCAGAACAAGGAGCATTCGGATGAAAAAGATTGAGGCGATCATCAAGCCGTTCAAGCTGGATGAAGTGCGCGAAGCCCTGCTGGAGCTGGGCGTGCAGGGCATGACGGTGACCGAGGTCAAGGGATTCGGCCGGCAAAAGGGGCAGACCGAGGTCTACCGGGGAGCCGAATACGTCGTGTCGTTTCTGCCCAAGGTGAAAATCGAAGTCGCGGTCGGTGATCAATTGGCGCCCCGCGTGATTGAAACCATCGTCCGCGCCGCGAAAACGGGGAGCATCGGCGACGGCAAAATCTTCGTGGCGGATCTGCAGGACGCCGTTCGAATCCGTACGGGGGAAAAAGGGGAAAGCGCGGTCTAGCACGCGACGATTTTCCCATCAGGGATGCGGGGGGAGTGATGGATTTCTCCCCCCGCATTTCGTGTTATAGTACATCCGAAACGGAGCCCCAGAGCATGCCCGCCCCCGGCTCATTGACGTCACTTCTTGACCTTCGAACGCACCAGGAGCGGGAGTTCGAGCGGATCAGGGCCCGCCACCTGGAAGGGGCGCCCAGCCCCTTCATCGTGACGTCATTGACCGATCTCGTGGATGAGATCGTCGAATACGCGGCCGCGCTGGCCTTCGGCCCAGATGCCTCCGAAGCCGGGACGGTGCCCTGGGCGGTTGTCGCATTGGGCGGCTACGGGCGGCGCGAGCTGAATCCATTCTCTGATGTCGATGTGATGTTTCTCGTGGAGCCTGGAGCCCGGGAGCAGGTGCAAGCGCCGTCGGCACAATTGTTTCAGATGTTGTGGGACCTGCGGTATCAGCTCGGCCATTCGCTTCGGACGGTCGATGATTGTCTTGAGCTGGCCAAGAATGACCTCACCGCCCAAACGGCGTTGATGGAAGCGCGCCTGCTGCTGGGTAGCCGGCCGTTATTCGACCAGTGCCGCCGTCGCCTGACGGCGGCGTTCCGGGCGAAAGCGTTCCTTCGGGCCAAGCGGGAAGAGCGGAAACTGGCGTTTGAGCGCTACGGCGATACGACGTCCCTGCTGGAGCCGAACGTCAAGCGCTCGCCGGGAGGGCTGCGCGACCTGCATGCCGTCAAATGGGTGGGGCTGGCGCTTCACCAGACGGCCGACTGGCAGGCGCTGGCAGCCGGGGGCCAACTGACGGCGTCGGAAGCCGATTTGCTGCAGCGCCATCAAGCCATGCTCTGGCAGATCCGCAACGATCTCCATTTTCATGCCGGCCGGGCCACGGACGTGCTCTCGTTCGACGAGCAGCAGCGGCTGGCCGAGGCCTTCGGCTACCGGGGCGAGCGCCACCTGCTGCCGGTGGAGCAATTCATGCAATTTTATTACCGGATGACGGGCGAGGTGCGCGCCATCTGCGATCGCGTCTACGAACGGGCCGCGCCCCGCCGCCGGGAAGCCCGCTGGGTCGATTGGTTTCTGACGCGGCGCTTAGGCCACTTCTTGCTGACGGATCAGACGATTGCGATCCGCCCCGAGTCGCGGCAACTGGCATCGGAAACACCGGCGCTTGTCATGAAACTCTACGCGCTGGCTCATCAACACAACGTGGATCCCGCCGATGAGTCCTCACGGATTGCGGCGGCGGCGGCCGAGCAGTTTCCCTCGTCGGCTTGGCATACGACGGAGATCGGACGGCACTTCCTCGCAATTTTGAAGGCCCCGGGCCGCTCCGCCTCCGGCGGAGGAGCCATCGCCCGAACGCTTCGGTCGATGCACAAGGTCCGGCTGCTGGGGCGGCTGCTGCCTGCG
>JBFMAJ010000298.1:0-1828 GCA_040755775.1 Nitrospirota bacterium | reverse complement strand
TCTTCATCGAGGGGCAGGAGCTCTACTCGACCAAGGGCGACGTGCCCGGCGGCGACTATACCGTTCCGATCGGCCGGGCCGAGATCACGCGGGAAGGCTCCCATGTGACGATCATCGCCTGGGCGAAGATGCTGCTGCTGGCCCTGCGGTGCGCCGACCAGTTGGCGCGCGACGGCATCAGCGCCGAGGTGGTCGATCTGCGCACGCTCAAGCCGGTCGATTATCCGACGCTGGTGGGCTCCGTGAAAAAAACCGGCCGAGCCGTCATCATCGAAGAGGGCTGGGAATTTTGCGGCGTGGGCGCGCAGCTCGCGACGGATCTCTACCACCGGGCGTTCGACGCCTTCGACGCGCCGATCGAACGGGTGACCGGCGTCGAGGTGCCGATGCCCTACGCCAAACACCTGGAGCAACTGGCCCTGCCCACCCCTCAACGGGTGATGGAGGCGGCCAGGAAAACGTTGCATCGCGCCCCCGCAGCCGCCCGGGCCCCGGCATTGCCCGACGGCAAAACGGGATGAGCGAGGGACGAGTCGGAGGAGTGCCATGGCCACCCGCGTCGTCATGCCCAAGCTGACCGATACGATGACCGAAGGCGTCGTCATCAAATGGCACAAGCGCGAAGGCGATCACGTCGAGAGCGGCGACGCCATCGCCGAGATCGAGACCGATAAGGCGGTCATGGACCTCGAGGCCTTCGGCTCCGGCACGCTGCGCAAGGTACTGGTGCCGGAGCAGAGCACCGTGCCCGCGGGCCGGCTGATCGCCATCATCGCCGAGCCCGAAGAGCCGATCGAGCCGCTGCTCAGGGAGACCGGCGAGGCCGCCGCGCCCCCGCCGAAGGCCCAGCCACAGGGCGCCGCCGCGCGATCCGTCTCCAAAGGCGACGGTCAGGCGGTCACCGCCCAGCCGCAGCCCGCCCCTTCCAAGGAAGCGCCGGCCGCCCGCCGGGAGATCAAAACCTCGCCCCTGGCCCGCCGCATGGCGGAAGAGGCCGGCCTCGACCTGGCGGCCGTGACGCCGACCGGCCCGGACGGCCGGATCGTCAAAGAAGACGTGGAGGCGGCGCTCGCGGCCCGGAAAGCCGCGCCGGCCGCCGCCGTGCCGGCCTACGAAGTGCGGCCGCTGAGCCAGATGCGAAAAAGCATCGCGAAGAAAATGATTCAGAGCAAGGCGCCGGTGCCCCATTTTTACGTGACCAATGAGATCGATATGGAACGGGCGCTGACGATGAAGGCCGAGCTGGCCGCCCGGCAGCCGCCGATCGACGTGACGCTGACGGACATGATCGTGCGCGCCGCGGCGATCACGCTAACCCGCTTTCCCCAGTTCAACGCCTCGTTTCAGGACGATGCAATCCGCCAGCATCAATCGGTCCACATCGGCGTCGCGGTCGGCCTGGACGAGGGGTTGATCGTGCCGGTGCTGCGCGACTGCCAGGCGAAGGGGCTGCTCCAGATCGCCGAAGAGGCGCGGTCGCTCGTTGAACGGGCCAAGAGCCGCCGGCTCCAGCCCAGCGAATATACCGGCGCGACCTTCAGCGTGTCGAACCTCGGGATGGCCGATGTGGAGCACTTCGCCGCCATTATCACGCCGCCCGAGGCGGCCGTGCTCGCCGTCGGCAAGATCAAACCGGCGCCGGCGGTGGTCGACGGCCACATCGTGATCCGCCGGCGGATGATGACAACGATCTCCTGCGATCACCGGGCGGTCGACGGCTTGCAGGCCGCAAAATTTCTCCAAGCGCTCAAGCATGAATTGGAAGAACCGACGGGGCTCTTGCTGTCAGGGCGCTCATGGCGGAGCCGTCTTGCGATCTCGTGGTCAT
>JBFMAJ010000297.1:0-1854 GCA_040755775.1 Nitrospirota bacterium | reverse complement strand
TTGAGCCGGTGCCACCATCCCGAATTCCCGCGCGCGCGCGGGAGACTTTCTTGGCTGAAATGGGCACCGGCCACGGGCATCAATGCGGAGAATAGAGCATGGGAATTGGAAAAGGGGTTCCAGTGACACTATCTCAAATTCCCGCATGATTCACCTTCGCTGATGCCCGACCCGCAGATCACCGCGAGCGATCTCTACAACTATACGAAGTGCCATCACAAGGTCTATCTTGACGCCAACGGCAACCCTGCCGAGAAGGGCGAGGTCAGCTCGTTTGCCCGGCTGCTGTGGGAGATGGGGCTGCAGACGGAGCGGGACTATCTGGGCCGTTTCGGCGGCGTCGAAGTCACGGACTTGAGCCGCAAGACGCCGGAGGCGGCCTGGGTGGGGACGGCCGAGGCGATGCGGCAGGGCGACGCGCTGATCTACCAGGGCTGCTTGATCCACGGCCGCTACCGCGGGCGGCCCGACCTGCTGATCCGCTCCGACGACGCGCCGTCGGCCTGGGGCGACTATCACTACGAGCCGGTCGACATCAAGGCCGGCCGGGGGTGGGAGGAGCGCGATGGCAAGGTCACCGGCTTCAAGCAGCATTACGCCTTTCAGTTGCTCTTTTACCGCGACTTGCTACAGGCGATCCAGGGCTATGTGCCGCCGAAGGCCCGGATCATCAACGTCGATCAGGAGATCGAGGAGTTCGATCCCGCCGTGTTCGAGGCCACCTATCGCGCGGCGAAGGCCCACGTGGAGCGGCTGATTGCCGGCGAGGAGGCGTCGGAGCCGGTGCTGGGCAGCCAGTGCACGCAGTGCGAATGGTTCCAGCGCTGCTATGACTGGGTGGAGCGGGAGCAGGATCCGACCCGGGTTTTCTTTGTCGGGAAGACGAAGTTCGGCCTGAAACAGGCGGGTGTGCGGACGGTGGCCGATCTGGCCCGGATCGATATCGACAAGCATCTCGAGCCGCCGCACAAGATTCCTCGGATGGGCCGCGCGTCGCTGGAACGCGCCCGGCGGCGGGCGGGGGTGGTGCTGCGGGGCGAGCCGGAGATCCGGCCCGGCTATGCTTTTCCGGAGGCGTCGACGGAGGTCTATTTCGACATTGAAGATGATCCGACGCGCGCGGTGACCTATCTGTACGGCCTGCTGGAAGTGGGGCGGGGCGAGGCGCCGCGCTTCCGGTATCTGTTGGCCGAGCATCCGAATGAGGAGGAGCGGGCGGTCCGGGAGTTTTGGGACTATCTGGGGCGGATGGAGGGCGCGGTCTATTACGTCTATTCGCCGAAGGAGCGGACGACGCTCAGGCGGTTGATGGAAAAGTACGGCTTGGACCGGGAGGTCTACGAGCGCTACGTCCGGGCGGAGTACGATCTGTACCAGAAATTGGTGGTGGACTACTCCGACTGGCCGACCTTTTCCTACGGCATCAAGCAGATCGCCAAGCAGATCGGATTCTCATGGCGCGACCCCGACCCCTCCGGGGTCAATTCGATCGTGTGGTACAACGACTTTCTGTCCGATCCCACCCGGCGCGAGGTAATGCGGCGCATCCTAGAGTACAACGAGGACGATTGCCGGGCAATGGTAGCGGTGAAGCGGTATTTTGTGGATCGGATGAACAGATGAGGAACGGCCTGCGAATAATGCCCAGGCAAGCTCATCGGATTTCTGCGGGCCGGGTTGCAGTTTATCATGGCGTTGAGAATCCGGTTCGGTCAGGCGGAGACGGCTCTCAGATGACGGGCGGCTTCGTAGAGATCCCAGGCGTTTTGCAGATTCATCCAGAATTGCGGCGTGGTCTTGAACCTCTTCGCCAGCAACAGGGCGGTCTCCGCGGTCACGCCGCGCTTGCCGTTG
>JBFMAJ010000296.1:0-1861 GCA_040755775.1 Nitrospirota bacterium | reverse complement strand
ACCGCTGGCTTTTTCCCAAGGGGCACATCGATCCGGGCGAGACGGCGGAAGCGGCCGCCGTGCGGGAAGTGCTGGAGGAGGCCGGCGTGGAGGCGGTGATTCTGAAACCGGTCGGGCCGAGCGAATTTGAAAAAAACGACGGACGCCGGGTTCGCGCGCAGTTTTTTCTGATGCGTTACGTGCGGAATGACGGCCCGGGAGAAGATCGCCGCCTCCGCTGGTGCAGCTATGAGGAGGCGCTGGCGCTGCTCTCGTGGGAATCGAGCCGGGAGCTGCTGCGCCGCGCCCACGCCCTCATGACGTGACAAGCTCTCCCTTCCACTTTTTCATCCCGCCGGCCAGATTGTAAACCGCGGGATAGCCCTTCTCGGCCAGCAATTGGCCCAGCTCGTCGCCCATCGGGCCGCCGTGGCAGACGAAGACGATCCGGCCATTCGGTGACAGCTCGTTGAAAATTCTCGGCGTCGCTTCTTCATAAGGGATATTGATCGCGCCCCGGATGCGCCCCTTGGCGAACAGCTCCGGCTCCCGCACGTCCACGATCACCAGCGGCTTGCCGTCGGCCATCAGCGCCTGCAACTGCGCGCCGTCGATCGTCGTCAAACCGGCGGCGCCCACCGGGGTGACGGCGGCCGCGGCCGCCAGAACCAGCAAAAATACCCATCTCACGCGTTTCATGATTTGCTCCCTTGTGTGAAGATGCGGTCGAAGAAGGCCCGCATTTCGGCCCATGAGGCTTGGTCGGCCTCCGCCTGATATTTGATGGGCATCTTGTTGGCCGCGCCCAGCCGGTCGGCGTCAGGATTGGTGAAGCCGTGCACCGCGCCCGGGTAGACGATGAATTTATAGTTGACGCCGGCCTGTTTCATTTCCTGCTCGAACGTGGCGATCTGCTCCTTGGGAATGAAGGGGTCGTCGGCACCGTGCAGCACCAGCACCTTTGCCTTTACCGCGCCTTTTTTCGCCGGCCGCTCCGTGCCCAGGCTGCCGTGAAAGCTGGCCACGCCGTCCAGATCGAGTCCCTCCCGCGCCATCTGCAGGACGACTGCGCCGCCGAAACAGTAGCCGATGGCGGCGATCCGCTCGGGATCGGTCGTGGGTTGCGACTGCAAAAGCGTGAGCGCTGCGTTGAATCGAGACCGCGCCAAGTCGATATTCTGGGAGACCTGCGTGGAGAATTTCCCGGCCTCGTCCGCGTGCTCGGTGGCGGTGCCGTTACCGTACATGTCGACGGCCAGGGCGGTGTAGCCCAGCTCGGCCAGCATGGTGGCGCGCTTTCGCGCATAGTCATTGAGCCCCCACCATTCGTGCACGACAAGCACGCCGGGCCGCTTGCCCGCGAGGGCGTCGTCATAGGCCAGAAAACCTTTCAACGCCGTGTCGCCGGCGCGATAGGTGACCTCCTTCCCAACCACCGCGGCGTGAGCAGGGAATGCGGCAAGAGTAATCAAAACGAGCAAGAGCCAGGCGGCATGCTTCATGAGATCATCTCCGGTTCTACGATGCGCAGAGGTTGCAGTGGAGTAGGTGGCAATGGTAAGGTAAGCCCTCGCTGAATCGATCATAGGCAAGTCACCTGTTGTTCCGGACGGCCCGGTCCCATCGTCTAGCCCGGCCTAGGACGTCGCCCTCTCAAGGCGAAAACACGGGTTCGAATCCCGTTGGGACCATAATTTTCCGAAGGAAAATTACCCCGAAGCCACAAAGGCTGAGGGGCCACGATTCTGCTTTCATGCTTGCCCGATACCGGGATTCGTCATGTGTCAGTGGCCTCTGGCGATTGATCATCGGCGCCTTGCGGCGCTTGGTAGCATGCTCGAATCCCGTTGGGACCACCACTACGGCGCCCAGAGGTACATGA
>JBFMAJ010000295.1:0-1875 GCA_040755775.1 Nitrospirota bacterium | reverse complement strand
CCCCGGCGCATGCGCCGGGGAGAGGCTCTTTTTATCGCCGGATTTTTCATTGACAGCCGGCGGTCGGCCATATATAAAATGATCCGGGGAGGAAACGGGAATGGGAACAGTGCAGGCGGTGGACGTGGCGCGGTGGGAGCAGGAAGTGCTCAAGGCGCCGGAGTTGGTGATGGTCGATTTTTGGGCGGTCTGGTGCGGCCCCTGTCAAATGATCGCGCCCACCGTTCAGGAGCTGGCGGGCGAGTATACCGGCCGGCTCAAGGTGCTGAAGCTCAACACCGATGAGAATCAGGAGATCGCCAGCCGGTACCAGATTATGGGCATTCCGACCCTCATGTTTTTCAAGGAAGGCAAGGTCGTGGATAAAGTCGTCGGGGCGGTGCCGAAGAAACAGATCAAGGATCGAATCGACGCCCTGTTGTAATCCGGGGCGCAGGCCGGGGGCATGCTCACCGAGCTGAGGATCCGGAATTTTGCGATCATTGAATCGCTGGAGCTGGCTTGCGGCCCCGGCCTGCACGTGCTCACGGGGGAGACCGGCGCCGGCAAGTCGATCATCGTCGACGCGTTGGGGCTGCTGTGCGGATGGCGCGCGGGAACCGACGTCATCCGAAGCGGCTGCGACGAGGCGGTGCTGGAAGCCCGCCTCGAGCCCCCCGACCTGAAGGATGTCCGGCGGCGCCTGGCCGCCATCGGCGTCGAACCCTTGCCCGAGCGGGCCATTCTGCTCCGGCGCGTCATCGCCCGCGGCGATCGCGGCCGGGTTTCCATCAACGGCCAGATGGCCACGGTCTCGCAATTGGCCCACCTCTGCGCCGGCCTGATCCACATTCACGGTCAATCCGATCAGTACGCGCTGCTCTCTCCGGCCGAGCAACTGGAGTTGCTGGACCGCTACGGCGGGCTGGGACCGCTTCGCGACGACTATGCCGCGCGGTACGCGCGCTATCACGCGCTGCATCAAGAGCTGACGGCGTTGGAATCGACGGAGCGGGATTCGGCGCAGCGGGCCGAATTGCTCGAATTTCAGTTGACGGAGCTCGACGGCGCGCAGTTGCAGGACGGCGAGGAGGAGCGCCTGGGCGAGGAGCAGGGGCGGTTGCGCTACGCCGCCCAACTGGCCGAGGCGGCCGAGGAGAGCTATCAACTCTTATATGACGGCGACGCGTCGATGGCCCAACAGGCCGCGCGGGTCCGCAAGCTGGCGGAGAAAATGGCGCAGATCGATGCGTCGATGGATCCGGCGCTCCCCCTGCTGGACGACGTCTCCATCCGCCTGCAGGAATTGGCCCGGCTGATCCGCGACTACAAGGAGCGGCTGGTGCACGATCCGGACCGGCTGGCGGAGGTGGAGGACCGCTTGGCGCTGCTGGCCCGGTTGAAAAAAAAGCACGGGGGCGCCGGCGTCCCCGAGTTGCTGCAACGGGCCGCCGCACTGAGGGAAGAATGGGACCGCCTGGCGCATCGTGATGAGCGGCTGGCGTCGATCGCGGCCGAAACGGCGGCGGCCGCCGCGCAATTGAATCAATCCGCCGAAAAATTGTCCTCGGCCCGACGCAAGAGCGCCGAGAAGTTTTGCCGGCAGGTGGAACGCGAGCTGGCGCAGGTGCGGATGACGCAGGCCTCCTGCGCCATGGCCTGCACGCCGATGGGCCCGCCCCATTATCAGGCGGACGGCTGGGACCGGATCGAATTTCTGGTGACCGCCAACCGGGGGGAAGCGCTCAAGGCGCTTCGCAAGGTGGCTTCCGGCGGGGAGCTGTCCCGCCTGATGCTGGCGATCCTCAGCGTCCTCGGCGACGCCGACCGGGTCCCCGTGCTGGTCTTTGACGAGATCGACGCCGGCATCGGCGGCGCCGTCGCCGAGCTGGTCGG
>JBFMAJ010000294.1:0-1875 GCA_040755775.1 Nitrospirota bacterium | reverse complement strand
GGATTACCGGAACGGGGGCCGGCCGGGCATCCTCGTTGGAAATTTCGCCCTGGAAGGGCTCACGCTTCATGAGCAGCAGGGCGGAATCTTCAAGGACGAGGCGCCCCGGGCGGGCCTGACCCGTCCCAGCCTGCCGTTTCTCACGTTCGGGCTGTTTTTCTTCGATTATGACCTCGACGGTCTGCTGGATATTCTCTCCGCGAACGGCCACATCGATGAGACCACCGTGGAATATTTGGAGCGGACGGTGACGTATGAGCAACGGCCCCTGCTCTTTCGCAACAACGGCGGCGGAGCATTTGCCGAGGTGGGATTGAACAGCGGCCGCGCCTTGGGGAAGCGAATCGTGGGGCGGGGGGCCGCGTACGCCGATATCGACCGCGACGGCGATCTGGACGTGCTGTTGACGCAGAACGGCGGCCCGGCGATCCTGCTGCGCAACGACGGGGGCAATCGCAATCAGTGGTTGCGCGCCGCGCTGATCGGAACCAAGAGCAACCGCGACGGGATCGGGGCGACCATTACGGTGACCACCGGCGGCGTCAGGCAGCAGCGTCTGGTGAAAACCGGCTCTAGTTATCTTTCGCAAAGTGAACTGACGGCCACATTTGGCCTGGGCAAAGCCAAGCAGGCTGATGAGGTCACCGTTGCATGGCCCAGCGGCATCGTGGACCGTCTTGAGGCAGTAGCGGCCAACCAGGAATTGATCATCAAGGAAGGCAGCACGGGGCATCCGCCGGCACCATGATGGGGCGAAACTGGTTATCGATGGGCATGCTGGCCGGGATCGGTCTCCTCGCCAGCACTGCGCTCTATCTCTCGGCATTTCCCGGTCTTCGCGCGCCCTATCTCTTCACGGTGCTGCTGCACGCCGGGCTTGGCCTGCTGCTGACGCCGGCGTTGATCGCCTATATCTGGCGCCATGTGCGGGCGGTAACGCTTCGGCCGGATACCCGCCGCAGTGCCGCGGCCGGCTATCTGGCGGCCATCCTGACTGTCGTCTGCATCGGATTCGGCCTTTCCCTCCTGATCACCGGCGCCACGCGCCCGCATGCCTTGGAATGGTGGCTGCATCAGATTGCCGGGTGGGGGCTCGTGGCCGGATTGCTGCTGCACCTGGCGCTGCTGCCGCGCGAGCAGCGGCGCCTGGCCTGGCGGGCCGCCCCGCTGCGCTGGGCCGTGCGCTCGGCCGTCGGGGCCTTTGTGCTGATGGCCATCGTGGATCTGGGCGTGAGCCGGATGGACCAGGCCGGCGTGGCGCACGCCGATCTGCCGCCGGCTGATTTTTCCCCCTCGCTGGCCGCCACGGCGTCGGGCGGGCTGCTGGATGCCGAGGCATTCCTGGACGCCGAAGCCTGCGGGCAGTGCCACGCCGATGTCTACCACGAATGGCAACAGTCGGCCCATCGCTTCGCGTCGTTCAATAACCCGTTTTATCGCAAGAGCGTTGAATATGCCGCCGAGCGGGTCGGCCATGATCCCACGAAATGGTGCGGCGGCTGTCATGACCCGCTGCTGCTGTTCTCCGGCCGGATGGACGAGCCGATCGATGTCGCCGAGCCGGCATCGCAGGCGGGCATCACCTGTCAGGTCTGCCACGGCATCACGAAGATCAACGATGTGCGCGGCAACGGCGGCTACACGCTGGCGCCGCCGGGCGAATATCCGTTCGCCGGCAGCCGTTCGCCGATCTTGAAACAGACGCATAATCTGCTGGTGCGCCTGAAGCCCGGCCCGCATCGTGAGGCGATGCTCAAGCCGTTGCACGCGACGCCGGAATTCTGCTCGGTCTGCCACAAAGTGCATATTCCGGAGCCCGTGAATAATTTCAAATGGAATCGCGGTCAAAATGAATACGACAACTGGCACCACAGC
>JBFMAJ010000293.1:0-1885 GCA_040755775.1 Nitrospirota bacterium | reverse complement strand
GCCGACACCATCGGCCGGGACGCGCAAACCGTGCTGGAACGGGAAGGCATTCACTCGGCGGTGGTCATTGGTCATTGTCTGGGCGCCAATCTGGCCGTGCGCGTCTGGGAGCTCTGCCCGGAGCGAGTCGCCGGGTTGGTCTTCGTCGAGCCGTTTGTGGTCTCCGCCCTGCGATGGGAATTGCGGGCGTTCCGGGTGGCGGCGGAGCCGTTCTATTGGGCGGCCTACGGCCTGGCCCGCCTGGCCAACGCCGCCGGCATCCGTCGACGGCGCTATCGCGTGATCGATTACGAAGTGTACGACGTCTGGGTGCAAGCCCGGCTGACGTCGTTTTGGGCGGTGGTGCGGTGGATGGGGCCGTGGATCGATCTGCAGACGATGCCGGTGGTCAGCTATTTACAAGCGCTGCGCATGCTCTTTACTTACCGGCCGCCATGGGCGGCGATCGGCTGTCCGGCGTTGGCGCTCTACGGAAAGCGGGCGCAATTGAGCATCGAGTCCCCGAAGCATCCGCTGGCCGTCAATCCCCACGTGCAGGTGGACATTATCGACGCCAGTCACTTCGTCCTGACGGACAACATGCCGGCCGTGGGGTCGGCCATCGAAACCTTTGTCGGGACGGTGCGGGGCGGAGGCGCTTAGCTTTTGGCGGTGGCCCGGCAGAGGTTATTGGCCAATCCCAGCGTCGACGCGGCGTAGATCAGCCACTTCGACGGATCGAAGTTGTACCACTTCGGGCCGTTGCGGTAGTCCCGGGGATAGGCGTGGTGATAATTGTGGTAGCCCTCGCCGAAGGTGATCAACGAGATCCACCAGGAATTCCGGCTGGTGTTGGCCTCGCTGTGGGGTTGATCGCCCCAGAGATGGCAAATGGAATTGATGCAGAAGGTGGAATTGAGCACCAGAAACATCCGGCCCACGCCGGCCAGCAGGAAACAGCCGGCCGCGCCGAGCCAGCCGCCCTGCAACCACCCCGCCACCAGTGGAATGGCCAGGCCCGAAAGCACGATCGGCACGTAGTAGCGCTCCTGCCAGAGCAGCAGCGGATCTTTGCGGAACTGCGTCTCATATTTGTCATCGGCGTACGGATCGCTCATAAAGAGCCAGAGCACGTGACTATGCCAGAAGCCCTTCGTGGCGTTGTACGGATCGGCGTCCTGATCGACCCGCGCGTGATGGCGCACGTGATCGGCCGACCATTTGATGGCGGTGTTTTGCAGGGCCCAGCCGCCGGCGATCAGCAGCGCGGCTTTGAGCCAGGGATGGCTCTCGAAGCTCCGGTGTGAAATCAGCCGGTGATAGCCGACCGTGATGCCCAGGCCGGTCACCGCATAGAGGACCCCGAACAGCGTCCAGTCGATCCAGGTGTACCCCACCAGCAGGCCGAACAGCGGAACGCCGATGACCGCAATCATGGTGACGCCGAGGAATTGAAGAATAACCGACCAGTCCAACGACCGGGCCGGCGATTGTTGCGATGCCGTGATCGATGTCGCGTGCTCCACTGCTATGCTCCTCCGCTCATCATAAGAGTGCCTGCGAGTGACCGCAGGCATACAAGCAAGAATTATACCATGCTTTTTCCGTTACGCCAGTAAAAAGTATGGGATTATATCGACGGTATAGGGAGGGGGAGACGCCTAGCGGGGCCGGCGCTCGGGGACGGGGTGCGGCTCGACGGTGCCGAGCGGTTCCGGCGCGATGGTCTCGCCGTCAACCCAGCCATGGCCGTCACCGGCTGGAGCCGGCTGGCGACGCCTGGCCAGCAGCGTGTAGGCGGTCGGGATGATAAACAGGGTCAGCATCGTGCCCAGCAGCAGGCCGCCGACGATGACCCAGCCGATCTGCCGGCGGCTTTCGGCGCCGGCGCCGGTGGCCAGCGCCA
>JBFMAJ010000292.1:0-1888 GCA_040755775.1 Nitrospirota bacterium | reverse complement strand
CAACATCAGCAGGTCGCCGTTCGCAGGGGCGGCGAGTCCGCGCAGCAAATACTCGGTAATGGCGGCCGGGGTCGCCTGGGCCACGCCCTCGTCCGACTTCACGACGAACGACGCGGACGAGCCGTCCCGTTGAATGAACCGGGCGCCGTCCGAATGGGTTTCGGTCACGGCGATTCTCACCAGCTCCTCGATCAGCCGTCCCATGTTCAATTCGCTCAGCAGTTGCCGGCTGATTTCAAACAACGGCATCAGCAGCCGATAGCGCATATTTTCCTGCAGCAACCGGTGCTTGGCCAGCGCCTCTTCCACCGCGACGACGATGTCAGTTTGCGTGAACGGCTTGACCACGAACCCCTGCACGCCCAACTTCAGGCATTCGACCGCCCGTTCCATGGTGCCGTGGCCGGTCATGACGATCGCGGGCAATTCGCGCTGGTATTCCCGGGATTCCCAGATGAGCTGCAGCCCGTCCATCTCCGGCATGAGCAGGTCGGTCACAAGCAGATCGATTTGAATCGTTTTGACCAGTTCCAGCGCCTCGCGCGCCCACGCCGTGGTTTTGACGTGATAGCCTTTCGCCTGCAGGATCTCCGCGCACAAGCGCTGGATATGCGGCTCATCGTCGACGATCAGGATCTGCTCGCCCGCCATGCCGCTTCAGCTTCCGGACGCAAAACATCCTGCCGGCGGCCGGTCTCGCTCCGGCCGAGGGCAGGATGCACGCGCTCTGGCACCGCCCCGCTTGCTCAACAAGCTGGATGCCTGTGGATTAGTCCACCCATGCGTTATGGCGACGACGCGATGCGGAGCCCGGCGTAGTAGCAGCAGTTTTCATCGTCGAGATTGTTGATGAAGGACCGTTCCTGCCCGTCCGTAAACGCCACCCGCGCCAGACACAGACCGCCCCGCAGCGTGGACACGCGCTCCTCCACCACGACGCCCGTGCCCCATTGAGGATACCGGCGATGGTTGACTTCGTCGCCGACGCGCAAATAGATGCGCGCATCCGTCCGGCGGCGCGGTTCGGCCACGCGATGGGAATCGATCGGACGCAACGATTTCATGACGCTCTCACCGTATCGTGAACGCTGCACCTTGTCAAGTCTTTTTCACGTCGCTGCGCGAAACTCCCTCGATGGCGCGGCGCAGGGCGCTCACGGCGGCGCCGATATCCGGGGCGCCGCACAGCGCCGACATGACCGCCACGCTGTCGGCGCCGGCCCGGATCGCGTCCGCCGCGTTCTGGGGCGTGATGCCGCCGATGGCCACGATTGGAGCCGCCGTCAGTCCACGCGCGCGGCGGATCGCCTCGCACCCCACCGGCGCGCGCGCCGCTTTGGCGGCGGTCGCGAAGACCGGCCCCACGGCAAGATAATCCGCGCCCTCGGCCGCCGCGGCGCTCGCCTCTTCGAGCGTGTGCGTGGAGACGCCGATGACGCGGCCTGCGCCGATGTGCCGGCGGGCGACCGGCAAGGGCAGATCCTCCTGCCCCAGGTGCAGGCCGTCGGCGTCGACGGCCACGGCCAAATCCAGCTCGTCGTTGATGATCAGGACCGCCCCGAACCGGCGCGTCAGCTCGCGCAGCCGGCAGGCCTCTTCGTAGCGGTCCCGGCGCGACAAGGCTTTTTCACGATACTGCACCCAGCGCACGCCGGCCGCGCAGGCCGCTTCCACCACCGCCGGCAGCGGACGCCCCCGGCAGGCCGTCCGGTCCGCGATCAGATAGAGCGGCGCAACAGCGAGCATTCCGGAGCCGGCGTCATTCGCCGGCGATGAATTTTTCCAGAAAATTGGTCGAATACTTGCCTTTTTGAAAGGCCGGATCGTTCAGAATGCGCTGGTGGAGGGGGATATTGGTCTTGATGCCCTGGATCCGGCATTCGGCCAG
>JBFMAJ010000291.1:0-1892 GCA_040755775.1 Nitrospirota bacterium | reverse complement strand
GTCAGGCTCGTCGGCCAGCGATTGAATGGACACGACCGGCAGCCGGCCCAGCGCCTCCTGCACCCGCTGCAAGGGGTGGCCGGTGATGTAAAAACCCAGCGCTTCCTTTTCGTGCCGCAACCGGGTCGCCTCGTCCCAGTCGGCCGGCAGCTCCTCGGGGCCGATTCCGAGCTGATCCATCGACAGCTCGACCGCCGAGCCGGCGCCGGGCGGTCCGGACTGGCGGGCGGCCGGCCCGGCGAGCTCTCCGTCGGCAAAGAGCATGCCCTGGCCGATCGTCGCCTGCTCCTGGTGGCGGCCGCCCTCTTCCATGGCCGCGTCCATCTGGCGCATCAGGCGGCCCCGCGACGGCTCCAGCGAATCGAAGGTGCCCGCCTTGATCAGCGACTCGACGACCCGCCGGTTGACCTTGCGCAGATCGACGCGCTGGCAAAACTGGGCCAGCGAATGGAACGCGCCCTGCTGCCGCGCGGCCGCGATCGATTCGATGGCGGCGTCGCCCACGTTCTTGATCGCGGCCAGCCCGAACCGGATGCCGTCGGGGACGATGGTGAAATCCCGCTCGCTGTCGTTGACGTCGGGCGGCAGGATGCGGATGTTGAGCCGGCGGCATTCCGCCAGATAGACGACCATCTTGTCCTCGTTGCCCATTTCGCTGGTGAGCACGGCGGTCATGAATTCCACCGGATGGTGCACTTTCAGGTAGGCGGTCAGGTAGGTGATGAGCGCGTAGGCGGCCGAGTGCGATTTGTTGAAGCCGTAGCCGGCGAAATAGGCCATCAGATCGAAAATCTTCTCGGCTTTTTTGGAGGCGATGCCCTTCGTTTTGGCGCCCTCGACGAAGCGTTCCCGCTGCTTGGCCATCTCTTCGGGCAGCTTTTTCCCCATCGCGCGGCGGAGCAGGTCGGCCTGTCCCAGGCTGAAGCCCGCCAGGTCGGCCGCGATCCGCATGACCTGCTCCTGATAGACGATGACGCCGTAGGTCTCCTGCAGGATCGGTTTGAGCGTGGGCACCTCGTAGCTGATTGCCGTTTTGCCGCGTTTGCGCTTGATGAAATCATCCATCATGCCGCTGCCGATCGGGCCCGGCCGGTAGAGGGCGAGAATGGCGATGAGATCTTCGAACCGCTCCGGCCCCATCTTGATCAGCAGATCCCGCATGCCGCGGCTTTCCAACTGGAAGATCGCGGTCGTCTCCCCGGTGGAGAGCGCCTTGTAGACGGCCGGGTCGTCCAGCGTCAGTTGCTCCACGATGAGCTGCTGCTCCGGGCTTCTGGTTCGGTTGACCAGCCGGGCGGCGTGATGGATGAGCGTCAGCGTGCGTAGGCCGAGGAAGTCGAACTTCACCAGGCCGATCTTTTCCAGATCGTCCTTGGCGTACTGGGTCACGGTTTCGCCGTTGCTCCCGCGGAACAACGGCACGTGCTCGGTCAGCGGCTCGCGCGAGATGACCACGCCGGCCGCGTGGGTGGAGGCGTGGCGCACCTGCCCCTCGAGCGCCTTGGCCAGATCGATGACCGCTTTCAGCTTCGGCGACGCGGCCGTCGTCTCGGCCAGGCGGGGCTCGGCCTTCATCGCCTCGTCCAGCGTGATGTTCAGCGTGTTGGGCACGAGCTTGGCGAGCTTGTCCACCTCGCCGTAGGGCAGCTCCAGCACCCGGCCGACGTCCCGGATGGCGGCCTTGGCCATCATCGTGCCGAAGGTGATGATCTGGCAGACGTGGTCGTGGCCGTATTTCTCGGTCACGTAGTTGATGATCTCGGCCCGGCGATCCATGCAGAAGTCCAAATCGATGTCGGGCTGGGTGACCCGCTCGGGATTCAGAAAGCGCTCGAAGAGCAGATCGTAGGCCAGCGGGTCGAGGTCGGTGATCTGCAGCACGTAGGCGACCA
>JBFMAJ010000290.1:0-1915 GCA_040755775.1 Nitrospirota bacterium | reverse complement strand
CCCACCGCCTGCATGTGGGCGTAGACCACCGTCGGGCCGAGAAACTTGAAGCCGCGCTGTTTTAAGTCCTTGGCCCAGGCGACGGCTTCGTCAATCGAAGATGGGTAATCCTTCAATGTCCGGAGTCGATGGATGATCGGTTTGCCGCCGACCCATGACCACATGTACCGTGAAAATGTTCCGTGCTCCCGCCGGACGTCAAGAAGGCGCCGCGCATTATTGATGGCCGCTTCGATCTTCATCCGGTTTCGGATGATCCCCGCGTCTTTAAGCAGCCGGTTGACGTCGCGTTGGGTGAAGCGGGCTACTTTCCGATAGTCAAAGCCCGCGAAGGCCCTGCGGAAATTCTCCCGTTTGTGAAGCACCGTTCGCCACGACAGGCCGGCTTGAAAGACCTCAAGGATGAGAAACTCGTAAATCTTCTTGTCGTCATGCACCGGCGCGCCCCACTCCGTGTCGTGGTAAGCGAGCATGAGCGGATCGCCCGTGGGCCAGGGGCAGCGGGGAAGAGTGCGCGGCATGGCGCAAGGATTATACGCCGGTGTGCGACAGCCGGCAATTTATTTGATCCGCAGGACGGGGAGTGACCCTGCGGCGCCTTCAGGACGATCGCAGAGTAAACAATCAGCTAGGCGGGAGATACGCCTGGCCTTTGCGAGGCGGTTTGCCATTTCCCCGTCTTTCTGCTATAAACGGCGCAAAGGAATGGCCATGAAGCTTTCCGAAGAGCAGCGGCGTCACGTCGGGGATGTTGCCGAGCAGTTCCACTTAAGCCTCGTCCTGCTGTTCGGCTCCGCGGTGGCGGAGAAGGCGATGCATTCCCACAGCGATCTGGACATTGCGGTGTTGGTCGAAGGCCGGCTGCCGGAGTTGAGCGCCTATAGCGACCTTCGGCATGCGCTTCAGGAAGTGTTTCCTGAGTACGAAGTTGATTTGGCCCTGATCAATCATGCCGATCCGCTGTTTCTGAAGAAAATCACGGAACAGTGCCAGCTTTTATACGGCGAGCCCCGGCGCCTGGCCGAGCTGAAAATCTACGCGTACAAGCGTTACCACGATCACCGCCGCTATTTCGAGATGGAGCGGGCCTACGTGGACCGGTTTCTCAAGGCCGCGGCCCAGGCCGAATGATCGACCCTATCTTGATTGTCCGCAAGATCAACTTGATCGCGAAGGATCTGAAAGCTCTGGCTCCGTTTGGGAGCATGACGCTGGAGGCCTATCTGGCCGAGCCCGTGAATGAAGCGGCCGCGGAGCGGTACCTTGAGCGGATCATCGGGCGCATGATCGACATCAATTATCATCTGGTGACGGAGCAAGGCCATCCGCCGCCGAAAGATTATTTCGAATCGTTCACGGAGCTGGCCCGAATCGGCGTGTTGCCGGCGGAATTTTCCAGGTCCATCGCTCAGGCGGCCGGATTGAGAAACCGGATCGCCCACGAGTATGACGAGATCGATGAGGCAAAGGTCTATCAGGCCATCCGCGATGCCCTCAAGGATATTCCCCGGTACATCGAGCACGTGCAGCGGTTTCTGCAAACCATTAAATAATCCGGAGGCGCAGCTTGGCGCACGCTCCCGGCGGGGAGCGTGGAGCGATGGCAAAAATAGGACTTGACGCCGGAAGTATTATTTCTATATGATTAGAATCATGGAAACAAAAGCGGCCGTGCTCGCTCTTGCCGCGCTGGCCCAGGACACGCGGTTGTCCATCTTCCGCCTCTTGGTGAAGGCCGGCCCGGACGGTCTGCCGGTCGGCCGCATCGGCGAGGCCTTGAAGGTGCCGGGCGCGACGCTGTCCTTCCATTTGAAAGAGCTGAGCCGCGCGCGGCTCGTGACCGCCCGCCAGGAGGGCCGGTTTTTCTACTACCGCGTGGATTTCGAGCGGATGGCGGCGCTGATGGCCTTCCTCA
>JBFMAJ010000289.1:0-1947 GCA_040755775.1 Nitrospirota bacterium | reverse complement strand
ATCCGATTCGGCATTGCCGAAGGATGATGAGATAGTCCGAGCCCGATCGAAAGATTGGGGCGACTCGTAACCGATTGGCCGCTGGTTCGAATCCAGCCCGGGGAGTGCTTCGACTCGGCCGTTCCGGCCTCGCTCAGCACGTTGCCACAAGAGCACAGCTGGACGGCCGAGTCTTGTTTGGGACTTACGCCTGCGCCATTTGCCGGCACGACTCGGCGCAGCGCCGACAGACTTCCGCGCAGCTCTTCATCGCGGGATCGTGTTCAAATTCCTCGCAATCGTCGGCGCATTCTTCGCAGATCTCGGCGCAGATCTCGCAGACCCGCCCGTGAAAGTCGGAATGGCGAAGCATGAAGTCGGCGCTGGTCCGGCAGATGGCCGCGCAGTCCTGCAGCAGGCGAATGTGCGATGGCTCGGCGTGCGCGCCGCCCTTTCGCACGCAGTAGTCGATCGCGTCCAGGCAGACGCTGTGGCATTCCCAGCAATCATCGATGCATTTTTGAATTTCCGTGCTGACTTCCTGAAGCACTCGCGCCATCGGTCCGCTCCTTTCGGATTGAGAAGCCTGGGTTGTAAAATTTATTTATACGCTGAGTTGTGGACGGCGGCTATCGGCGGGCGGCTGATTTTCCTGTCGGCGAAAATCCGACAGCCTTCTAGCGCAATCCTGACAAGTAGCGCGCGATCTGCTCTTCGCACGCGCCGGCATCCCATCCCAGCCGCTTGCCCATCCGACCGGCGACGGTGCGAACCATGTTCTGGTCGAGCCGGTAGGGGCCGAGGGCGACCGGCAGCCGCCGGCGCAGCACGTCTTCGACCGTTCGCGCCAGCTCATGATCGACCGCAAAATCAACCTGGGCGACAATCCAGGGCAGATCAGGGTGGAGCCGCTCAAGCGCGCCGGCCTCGTCCGTCATGGCGAGGAATAGGCCGAACCGGGAGCCATACAGGCCCATCAGCGCCTCGCATTGCTCGTCGGCCAATCCGAGGGACTTCGCGCGCGCCCGCCAGGCCCGGCGCTCGTCATCGGGGACTGGTTCGCCGCCCATCAGCGGCGTCGTGGTCGTGTGGCACGGGGCAAGATGAGGCGAATTCAGTCGCCGCGCGACGAGCTCCACCACGCGCTCGGCGACGGCGCGCCCCGTGGTGAATTTGCCCCCCGCGATGGCGATGAGGCCGTTCGCCTCCTGAATGATCAGATCCTCTCGGCCGATCAGGGAGGGCGTGTCACCAGGCGCAAAGACCAGCGGGCGCACGCCCGCGAAGTCGGCGATCACGTCGCTCTCCGAAATCGGGATACCCGGCAGGGCGCTCCGGGTTTCTTCCAGCAGATACCGGCGCTCCTCCTCCGTGCAGGCGACGGCGGCGGGATCACCCGCATAATCCGCGTCGGTGGTGCCCACCAGCGTGCGGCCCCGCCAGGGCATGACGAAAAAGATGCGGCGGTCGCGGCCGGCCCGGAGCACCAGCGCATGCTCCCGCAGCAGCGGCGGCAAGACCAGGTGGGCGCCGCGCGTCGTGCGGATGTGGCGGGTCGGGGCATCGGCCAGCGCGTTGACGCGGTCCAGCCACGGCCCTGCGGCATTGACCACCGCGCGCGCCGTGATGTCTTGTCCGCCGGCACGCACGCCGGCGACCGCGCCCTGTCGGCGGAAGAGGCCCTCCACGCGACAATAGGTTTCAACGCGCGCGCCGGCCGCGCGGGCGGAGAGCGCCACGGCCAGGCAGGCTCTGGCGTCGTCCATCTGCGCGTCGAAAAATCGCGCCGCGCCGGTCAGATCGGCCGAGCGCAACGCGGGCTCCAGGCGTTTCGCCGCGTCGGCCGGGAGCATCCGGTGCGGCTCTACGTTGCGGTAGAGCGCGAGCAGGTCGTACGCCGTCATGCCGAGACGGACCATCCAGCGGGGCCGGTCCGCCTTCCGGTAGAGGGGAAAGAGGAAGGGCAGC
>JBFMAJ010000288.1:0-1988 GCA_040755775.1 Nitrospirota bacterium | reverse complement strand
CTCGAACTCCACAAGCTGTCCCTCTTCGAGGGTCTTGTATCCGTCACCTTGAATGGCCGAATAGTGCACAAAGACGTCCTTGCCACTATCCTGGGCGATAAAGCCGTACCCCTTGGTGGCGTTGAACCATTTCACTGTGCCTCGTGCCATACGATCATTCACCTCCTTCCACACGCCGTCCGGCCGCAACCTCTGTCGCCAGAGGCGCCCGAACTGATATTGGTTATTGTCGTGCCTGCGGATCGAACAGCGTGCGGTTTGACGGACACAAAAAAGCCGCAGCGCCAAGAGTTAGACAGCTGCGGTGATCTGTGCCGTACACGTACTGTCTCGTCCTGCTAAGCAACGCCACTATAGCACTGTTTCGGCCGGACCGTCAAGAATTTTTATTTCTCCGGCGTGGAGCTCAGCTCAGGCCGGGGAGGCGGGGTGGCCGGCCCGAACGGACTTTTCCCTGTAAATCCGGGCATATTCGACGTAGGACGCGGCCGCATGGGCAATATAGGCCAGCTCCCGTTCGGTGACCTGGCGCACCACTTTGCCCGGCACGCCCAGCACGAGTGAGCGCGGCGGGATCTTGGCCCGTTCCACGACCAGCGCGCCGGCCCCGATGATCGATTCCGCCCCGATGACGGCCTCGTTGAGCACGATGGCGCCCATGCCGATCACCACCCGCGGCTCCACGACGGCGCCATGGACGATCGCCCGATGGCCGACCGTCACGTGCTCCCCCAGCACGACCGGTTTCCCGGCGTCCACGTGCAGGACCGAGTTGTCTTGAATATTCGTCGCCCGGCCGATGGTGATCGGAGCCGTGTCGGCTCGCACGACCACGCCGAACCAAATGCTGGCGTCGGCTTCGACGGTCACCTGACCCGTCAGGGTGGCGTTGCCGGCGATAAAGACCGAGGGATCGATCTGAAAACGATCGGGCAACATCACCATCGCTAGACGGCCGCGATCACCCGCTTGAGCCGGGCCTCCACCTCGTGGGCAATCGGCTCGAGCTGGGGGCGGTTCAACCGCCCGAGCGCGATCTTCGGATCGACCGCGCTGACGACGGTCTGTCCGGCGTCCGATTGATAGACGATCACGTTGCAGGGCAGGAACATCCCGAGCTCGATTTCTTTTTCCAGCGCCTGATGGGCCAACGCGGGATTGCAGGCGCCCAGAATCTTGTAGGGACGAAAGTCCTTGTTGAGTTTCTTCTTCAGCGTTTCCTTCACGTCGATTTCGGTCAGCACGCCGAAACCCTCTTTCTTCAGCTCATCGGTGACCTTGGTGATGGCCTGCTCATAACTGAGCGGCGTGGTTTTGGACAAGCCAAGGCTGCTCATTGCACTTCCTCCTCCCGTATCGGACGATACCATTGCGCCAGCCGGCCCGGAGACACCCCCACCCAAAAGCCGGCCAGCAACAGCCAGTTTCTGACGGTGGTCCAGACGGCGCCTTCCCGTTCCCACCGGCGAGCCGACGTCAGCACGGCCTCATTCAGCAGCGCCACGCGCCCCTTCCGCCAGAGGCGGCGGATAAACTCCACGTCCTCCATCAGCGGCCACGCGGGGAAGCCGCCGACCGCTTCAAACGCGTCCCGTCGCACGAAAAGCGCCTGATCACCATAGGGCAATCCCAAGTAGCGGCTGCGCACGTTCGCGCCCCACGCCACGACGCGCAGCCAGGGCCGTTCGGAGGCGATCCGCAGCCGGAAGGCGCCGCCGGCGGCGCCGTCATTCAGGGCTCGGCGCGCGGCGTCCAGCGCAGAGGGCTCCAGGAGCGTGTCGGCGTGCAAAAACAGCAGGATGGCGCCGCGGGCTTCCGCCGCGCCGGCGTTCATCTGAGCGGCGCGCCCCCGCTCGCTCGTGATCACGTGCGGCGTCAGCCGCCGGGCGATATCGACCGTGCCGTCCCGGCTGCCGCCGTCCACGATAATGAGCTCGCTGTCCGGCGCACCGGCCAACGGCCGCAAGACGCCGGCCAGCCCGGCCGCC
>JBFMAJ010000287.1:0-1989 GCA_040755775.1 Nitrospirota bacterium | reverse complement strand
CCACTCAAACCGACGAGCAGAATTCCGAGCCATTTCATCGATGCAATCCTTAACGCCAGCAAAGCCCGCGGGAAAAACCGGCGCGCCCAGCCAAATTCGGCTTAGACAGCCAAAACCGCCCGTCGGCCTGGAACGGGCGGCCCCCCTTGATGCGCAAAGATTCAGCATGGGTTTTCCAACGCCGCCTGTCAACTCGGCTGGGCAACATTTTGCGGCCCTTCTTAGATTTTCCAGGAACTTGACCGATCCGGCGGTGGCTGTAACCCGACCATCCATCGGCTACAATCGCGCCGCCAAGTCCGTGGCGATGGCGCTAGGGCCCGTAAAGGCGATGATGAGAAGGTAATGAGTTGGCCAAGATTGACCTTGGACGGTGCGTCGGCGCCCTGGTTCCTTCTCGGCCTTCCGATCCTGTTTGTCGTGGCCATGGTCTTCCTGCGCGCAGCCGCCGGGCCGTTCTGGCTGTGGTCAAACCTCGACCCCGATTATTTCTATCTGCTGGATGCGCTGAATCTGATCGATCTCAGGCCGCCCGGCCACGTCTATCATCCGGGCACCACCGTGCAGGCACTGGGTGCCCTTGTGATCAGGGCGATGCATCCGCTTGCCAACGTCAACGCTGTGACGGCAGCCGTGCTCGCCGACCCGGAAGCCTATCTTATGGCCATCAGCAACGTCCTGATCGGACTCAACGCCGTCGCGATGCTTCTGGTTGGCGCGGCCGGCCTTGCCGCTACCGGTCACCTTCCGGTGGCGTTGTTTTTGCAGCTGGGGCCGTTTCTCTCGTCATTGACCCTCAAGCACGAATTCCACGTCAAGCCGGAAGCCCTGCTGGTCTTCGCGGTGCTTTTGCTCATGGCGGCCGCGATCCTAACGTTGAAACCAGGGTTCCTGGAGCGGCACCGGTTGCGCTTAGCGGCGGCGTTTGGCGTGGTGGCGGGCTTCGGCGCCGCGACCAAGGTGACGGCGGCGCCGGTGTTCCTGATGCCGGTGTTTCTGCTCGCCACGCCGGCGGCGCTCGTGCTCTATGCCTTCGCCGCGCTCGCGGCGTTCGTGATCTTCACGCTGCCGATGGCGGGTCACTATCCGGTATTCGTGGCGTGGCTCGGCAAGGTGTTCTTGACCAGCGGCGTGCACGGCCGCGGCGCTGAAACAATCGTCAATCTGGCCGCTTATCCGAGCGAGGTTTTGCGGATGCTCAAGCGTCCGCCCCTGCACATAGCTTTGGTCTTGTCACTGCTCGTGCTGGGGGTGGCCGGTTGGCGGGCATACCGACGCCGTCCTTTGCCGGCGTCGGAAATCCGCGTCCTTGCCGGAGCCTGCGTCGCGCAAATCGCGCAGGCCGTCGTGGTCGCCAAGCAGCCGGGCGGGCAATACATGATCCCGGCCTACGTGCTGAGCGCGCTCGCGCTGGCGGTGCTGGCCAATCTGCTGCTGGCGTGGCGGCCCGAACAGGTCCGGTCTCGGGTTTGGTCCCGGCGCAGCCTGGCCGTGGTCGTGGTCGGGTTCGTATTGGCCCAAGGATTCACGGCGGTCCGGCTCGGTTCCGAGCTCGCGGAGGTGCGTCGAGTCTCGCTCGCGCTCGACAACCGCCGATTCGAGCCGTGCGCGCGGGTCTATTTTTACGCCGCCTCCAGCCCGACGTTCGCCTTCTATTTGAGCGACTTCGTCACCTCGGTCGCCTTCGACGGCCGCCGGCTCGATCGGGGTTATGGGGATCGACTCAAGGCGCAAACGCCGTCAAACGATTACTGGCTTGAGGATTGGTGGAGACCGGGGACCTTCACGCTTCGCAATTGGCAGGGTCCGCAGGACATCAAGACGATCAGCGGCCGCTATCCGTGCCTGGCCGTGCGAGGCGAGAACGGGCGGGCTAGGGCGGTCGAGTCCTATCTCGCCCGGATGCTGCCCCATGTCCCGTTCGACAGAAGCTGCTCGACTCGCGACGAGCCGATCTTCACGGCTGGTATTCGCTGCCCCGACCAAGGC
>JBFMAJ010000286.1:0-2013 GCA_040755775.1 Nitrospirota bacterium | reverse complement strand
GGCGTGGAGCTCAACAAGCGGCAGCAACTCGACGAAGCGCGCGAGCAATTCGCCCGGGCAGTGACACTCGGCCCGGGCGTTCACAAATATCATCAGGCCTTCTTTATCACCAACCTGGCCCTGCGCCGCGGACCCCAGGCGCTCGCCTTCTATCAGAAGCTGGCCTCGCAACATCCCGGCAGCGCGGCCGTCCATTACTGGCTGGGCCGGTGGCATCTTCAGGGCCAGTCGCTTGAGGCGGCGGAGCGGGAATTTCAGGAAGCCGGCCGGCTGGCGCCGGACGATGAGCACGCCTGGATTTCGCTCGGCCACGTCTATCTCCGGATGGGCCGGGATGACGAGGCGCTGGCCGCCTACCGGCGGGCCAACGAGCTGGCGCCCCGCGTGGCCGTGGTGCACGCCGGCCTGGGCACGGTCCATTTCAACCGGAAGGAATTCGGGCAGGCCGAGGCGGAGTACAATGACGCGCTGATGCTCGATCCCTCGTTGACGGAAGCGCGGTACAACCTGAGCCTTATTTACGAGCAACGGGGGGACATTCCGCAGGCGGTCAAGCAGTGGCGGCAGTTGCTGGAAGAAGACCCGAATGAGTCGAGAGCCCGTGAACGGCTCGCCCGGACCTATCTGGCTGGCGGGCAATACGAAGACGCCGTACGGGAGTACACAATGCTGTCGGAGGTCCGCCAGGGCTCGTCGGAGGTTTTTTTTGCCTTGGGAGAAGCTCAGGTGCTCTACGCCGCCACGCTGGCCGACCGCGATCAGCAGCGTCAGTTGAGGGAGGCCGCCATCGAGGCATTTCAACGAACGCTGGAGCTCGATCCGGAACATGCTCAGGCCCGGCGCTATCTGGCCCGGTTGACCAGATCATGAGGCTGTCGAATCTACGCGCCGCCGGGGCGGCGCTGGCCTTGGCGCTGCCGTTCGGCGCCGGATTGACGACGGCCGCGGCCGAGGAGGCCTACGATTGCCAATCGCCCCAGGCGCGTCAAACCTCGACCACGATCGAGCTGGTGCTGGCCAAGCAGTGGAAGGGGCGCGAGCAGGAAATTCGGCAAACCCTGGCCGCGCCGAACGTGAAGCTCCGGGTGAAATTTTTCCCGTTTCTCGATCCGCCCGCCAACATCGGCATCGGGAAATGCGTCAGTGCCGAGCAAGCCCGGCGCGCGATCCAGGCGGCCTCGGCCTATAACCGCGGGGTCGACCGGTTGATCCTGCAGGAGATCATGCCGCACCATTGGATCAAAATCGGATCGACTGACACCGCCGAGTTGGCATGGAACCCGGTCAGCGCGGAGGGTCTGGCCCGGCTGGCGGATCCCGCCTTGACGACCGAGCAATTTCAGGAATTGTATCGCCGGCTGGCGACGCCGACGGAGCGGAAGCTGCCCTTTGGCATGGGCACTCGGCCCAGGGCGCAGGCGCCGCGCGATGCCTCAGCGGTGCAGATTGTCGAGCATGAGTGGCGCCCGGACACGGTCTGGGAGCGGATCGGGAAGACCAAGTTCATCTGGAGCGCAACCGTTCGCAACGATTCCGCCGAGCGGCAGCGGGTCTTTGTCTATTACGATCTCCTCGATGAGCGGGGGGTGCCGCTGGCCCGCAATGTAGCCAACCGATTTCTGGACGCCGGCCAGACGGCGACGATCACGTCGGATTCCTACATCCTGTCGGTCGATCTACCCCGCGTGACCGGCAGCCGCGCGGCCGTCAAGGTGGGGTTCCCGAACTGACCGAACCGGATGCAACGCCACGTAGGGGCGTATGGCTATACGCCCCTACCTCACCTCAGATACGTCGGGTTGCGTTTGTCTTCGCCGGTCAATTGCCGGTAGAGGGCGTGAAACTGCTCCGTGGTCAGCGCCGGATCGGCCAGCCGTTCCACGTCGGCGGCGCTGACCGGGATCTGCGAGGATTCATCGAAGGCCGAGCTGCCGATGACGATGTGGCGCGGGAAGAAGCGGAACTGCGGCAGCAGAAATTTAATATCCCGGTTGTAGGTTTTCGCCAATCGAA
>JBFMAJ010000285.1:0-2022 GCA_040755775.1 Nitrospirota bacterium | reverse complement strand
GGCAAATTGGGAGAAGAAATCAAAGCGAAGATTTGCAACCCCTGTTGGAAGGAATGGATGGATCAGTCGGTCAGAATCATCAATGAGCTGCGGCTGAATCTGTCCGATCCCGGCCATCGCAAACAACTCACCGGTTATATGCGAGAATTTCTGAATTTGCCGCCGCCCCCGGCCGGTTGACTCTCCGATGGCGATGACGGTCGAAGAGATTTTGTCCCGCTATCCCGAGCCGCTGGTTCAACGGCCCCTGGCCGACTATTTCCGCGGCAACGAGGCGGCGCGCCGCTATCTGGAGGTCTGCGCCGCCAAGGGCTGGCCGGCGCGTGTTTATCATCTGACCATCCGGTGCCTGGACATTGAGCGGCGCGCCCGTCCCTTTCTGGCCATCGGCTACGAGGACCGCAACGAAGTGGTGACCTATCCCGACCAGGGCTGGTGGGCGAAGGTCTACCGGAAGCCGGGCTATCCGGCCCTGTTCATCGATCAGGCCTATGCGGACGACCGGGGCAAAAAGAGTTTTTTGCCCGAGTGGGTGAAGCGGTTCGGAGAGGACTGTTTTCATCACGTCGCCGTGCTGGTGGACGATATCGAAGCGGCCATCGCGGCGATGCGGGCCTCGGGCGTGGAGTTTTCCGGCGAGGTCGTCGGCGCGCGCGGCACGAGACTGCGGCAAATTTTCACCGAGGCCGAACAGCGGGAGGGACAGGCGTTTTCGGTGCTGGAATTGGCCGAGCGGCGGGGCTACGACGGCTTCGTGCCCGAGCAGGCCGACGGCCTGATGCAGGCGTCGAAAAAGATCAAATCTCGTTAATCTTCATTCGGCCTGAATAACCGGATGAGTAGTCATGGAAGTAATCGAGCGAGGCTTCGGGATATTTCCAGCAGTAATACCCTTCGCCATTGTCGAAATCGACCAGCCAGAGCCCCTTCGCCTCGCAGCCGAGCCCATGAATCGCTTCCGCCCACTGGTTGATGATGGAAAAGTATTCCTGCTCCAATTCGGCCCGCCGTTTGACCGCTCCCTTGAGCGCCGCCAACTGAAATTCGACGATTGTCGCCGCGGCGACCGAGCGTTCGGTCAGCTCTTGAACCTTCGGCAGGAGCGTCTGCGCTTCGTCGAGCGCGAAAATGCGTTTGCGGCCGTGGCGTGGTTGGCGTCGATGGCGATCGGTCATGTCGGTGGCGTGTCCCGGAACGGCGAGCGCGCAAATTCTAGCACAGAGGACATCGGGGTTCAATAGATGATCGCCGCCGACGGCGCATCGGGGCGCGGCCGCGTCGTAGTGGAGGCGACCGGCCTGACCAAGCGGTTCGGCCCGGTCACAGCCGTCGACGGCGTCAGTTTCCAATTGTTCGCCGGCGAAGTGGTCGGCCTGCTGGGGCCCAACGGCGCCGGCAAAACGACGATTTTGCAAATGCTTCTGGGCACGCTGCTGCCCACGTCCGGGCAGATCCGCATTCTGGGCATGGATCTCGCTTTGCACCGCGACGCCATTCTGCACCAGGTGAATTTTTCGTCCACCTACGTCTCCATGCCGACCTCGCTGACGGTCTGGGAAAATCTGATGGTCTTTGCCCGGCTCTACGGCCTGCCCAACCCCCGGCGGCGGGTGGACGCCGTGATGAAGCTCTTTGAGATCGACGACCTTCGATCGGTTTCGGGGCGCGGGCTTTCGTCCGGACAGCTGACGCGGGTCTGTCTGGCCAAGGCGTTTTTGAACGAGCCGAAGATTCTCTTCCTGGACGAGCCGACGGCCAGCCTGGATCCCGACATCGCCGACAAAACCCGCCGGCTGCTGCGGGAGACGCAGATGCAGCGCGGCACCGCCATTTTTTACACGTCGCACAACATGCAGGAAATGGAAGCGCTGTGCGACCGGATTATTTTCCTCCAGCGCGGCCGGATCATCGCCATGGATACGCCGCGGGCGGTGATGGACAAATACCGGCAGACCAGCCTGGAGGAACTCTTCCTGTTGATCGCGCGGGGGCGGCCGTGACGCTGTCGTTTAAATGGTACCG
>JBFMAJ010000284.1:0-2044 GCA_040755775.1 Nitrospirota bacterium | reverse complement strand
GATGGAGTTTTTCCTGGCGGGCGCCACCGCCGTCGCGATCGGCTCGGCCAATTTTGCCGATCCCCTGACGCCGGTCCGTGTGTTGAAAGGCATCGAGCGGTATTTGACCCGCCGCGGGCTGACCGATATTCACCAGGTGATCGGCGCACTGAAAATCGATGCCGGCGAATGAACCCGATCATCACCTTCACCAGCGACTACGGCACGCGTGACGAATATGTCGGCAGCGTCAAAGGGGTCATTCTGGGGCTCTGTCCGGAGGCGACGATCGCCGATCTGTCGCATGAAATCGCCCCGCAGGCGATCGACGAGGCCGCGTGGCTGCTGGCCAACGCGCTGGACGCTTTTCCCAACGGCGCCATTCATCTGGCCGTCGTCGATCCGGGCGTGGGCGGCCCGCGCCGCGCCCTGGCGGCACGCACCCGGCGCGGCTACTGGGTTGGGCCGGACAATGGGTTGTTCGGCCTGGTCTTTGAGCGGGACGGCCCGCCGACGGTGATCGAGATTGATCAAAAACGCTTCATGAGAGAGCATGCCGGCGGCGCAACATTCCACGGCCGCGATCTCTTCGCGCCGGTGGCGGCCAGGCTGGCTTGCGGAAGCCCGTTGTCGTTATTTGGGCGCCCCTTGCAGGAGTGGGTGCGATTGCCCGTGGCCCAACCCCGACAACTGCCGAGTCGCATCGAGGGACAGGTTGTGCGGATTGATCGTTTTGGCAATCTGATCACCAATATCACGGCCGAGCATTTGGGACAGGCCCTCGGGCGTCCGGCGCGATTATCGATCGTGATCGCCAAGACACGTCTTTCCCTCTATCGCTTCTATGCGGAAACGCCGCAAGGAAGGGTGGGGGCATTGATCAACAGTTCGGGCCACCTTGAAATCTTCGCCCCATCCGCCAGCGCGAAACAATTACTGGGCGCGGGCAAACAGACCCCCGTGACCGTTGAACTGACGCAATGATGGAAAATGGGATTCGCATCGTAGGGGCGTATGGCCATGCGCCCCTACGAGTGATCGGTTACGCGTGGTTTTTTATTCTGGCCGGCTGCGCCCCAACGTTGGATCCCTTCGCCGGCCCGTCGCCGTTTCAACTCGGCCAGGAACGGTCGCTGGGCCCGGACGCCGCCGCGCAGGCCGAGGCCCCCGACGCCGCCTGGAGCGGCGAGGATTTCTTGGTCGTCTGGAGCGGTCGTCGCGTCGGGGGCCTCGACCTCTTCGCCGCGCGGGTCAGTCCGCAGGGCGATCCCATCGGGGGAATACCATCGATCTCATCGGCGCCGGGCGATCAGACGCGGCCGTCGGTCGTTTGGTGCGGCGATCAATTTTTCGTCGCGTGGGAAGACCGCCGCAGCGGCGTCAACAAAATTTTCGGCACATGGATCGGCGCCCGGGGCGAGGTGCTGCAGCCGAACGGTTTCGCCATTGCGGGCAGCCGTTATCCCCAGTCGGCCCCGCGGGCGGTGTGGACGGGCCGCGATGTGTTTGTCGTCTGGACGGAAGAGATCGGCGGAGGCAGCGGCCTGGACCTTTATGGAACGGCCGTACAACCGGGCGTCACGGCCACGGCGCTGCAGGGGACGCCGATCGTCGCCGCCCCGGCCGATCAGTTTGAACCGGCGTTGGCGTGGGGGCCCGCCGGCGGCCTGATTGCCTGGATCGATCACCGAAGCGGGGCGGGGGAGGAGGGAACCGACGTGCACGCCGCATTGCTGAATGGCGACGGTCAGCGGCGCAGCCCGGCTGATCTGACGGTGCCGGCGGCGGGAGCCCAGCGACTGCCGACCGCGGCCTGGGACGGCCGACAGTTCGTCCTGTTCTGGACCGATCGGCGCGAGGGCGGCGATCTGATCTATGGCGGCAGAATCACCGACAAGGGCCGTCTGCTCGATCCTTCGGGCATCCCGATCACGCGAGGGCCGACGCGTGCGGGGCCCCCGTTGCTGGTCGGCCTGCTCCCCTCAGGGTTGGCGGCATTGTGGACGGAAATCGGACAGGACCAGCACTTGGTGGTCGGCCGCATCTGGGATGAGGGTTTTGAGCC
>JBFMAJ010000283.1:0-2084 GCA_040755775.1 Nitrospirota bacterium | reverse complement strand
AAAATCATCGACACGGAAGGCCGGGTGGAGCGGTTTCGCAAGAAATACGCCAAGAAGCCGGCGGCCCGGCGGAAATGATCGCGGAGTTCGCGGCATGCTCAACAGCACGTTGGCCCAGCGGCTTGACGCCATCGGCCGCCGATACCGGGAGTTGAACGAGTTGCTCGCCGATCCGGAGCTCTTCACCGATCCGGAACGGGCCCAGCGCTACGCCAAGGAGCGGGCCTCGCTCGCCGACCTCGTCGACCGCCACCACGAGTGGCAACGCCTCCAGCGCACGGTCGAAGAGACCGAGCCGCTTGAGCGCGTGGCCGAGCCGGAACTGCAACGGCTGGCCGCCCAGGAGCTGGCGGAGCTGCGCCGCCAGCAAGCCGCGCTGGAGACGGAGCTGACGTCGCTGCTGTTGCCGAAGGATCCCCGGGACCAGAAGAACGTCTTCATTGAGATTCGCGCCGGCACCGGCGGAGACGAGGCCGCGCTCTTCGCGGCCGAGTTGATGCGCATGTATACCAAATATGCGGAGGCCCGGAAGTGGCGGGTCGAGCTGATGTCGTCCAATCCGACGGGGCTCGGAGGGTTCAAGGAGGTCATCATCGCCGTCGCGGGCAAGGGCGTCTACAGCCGGCTCAAGTTCGAAAGCGGCGTGCACCGGGTGCAACGGGTGCCCGCCACGGAAGCGTCCGGGCGGATTCACACGTCGACGGTGACCGTGGCCGTGCTGCCCGAGGCCGAGGAGATCGAGTTGCAGATCGACCCCAACGAGCTGCGCGTCGACACCTATTGCGCCTCCGGTCCCGGCGGCCAGGGCGTCAACACGACCCACTCCGCCGTCCGGCTGACCCATCTGCCGACCGGCGTGGTGGTCACCTGCCAGGACGAGCGGTCCCAGATCAAGAACAAGGCCAAGGCGATGCGGGTGCTGCGGGCCCGGCTGCTGGAAACGGCGCAAGCCGCCCGGGAGGCCGAAATCGCGCAGGATCGGCGGATGCAGATCGGCACGGGTGAGCGGAGCGAGAAGATCCGCACCTATAATTTCCCGCAGAACCGGGTGACCGACCACCGCATCGGCCTGACGCTGCGCCGCCTGGCCGACGTCATGGCGGGCGATCTGGATGAGCTGCTCGACGGGTTGACGGCCGCGGAACACGAGAAACAGCTCGGCTCGGAGGAACCGCCGGCGGGCAACGGAGCGCGCCGGTGAGCGCGCCGTCGCCGGCCGCGCCGTCGATGTGGACCGTCGGCGAGGCGCTGCGGCGGGCCGCCGCGCTGCTGGCTTCGGCCGGCGTGGAGGAGCCGCGCCTGGAGGCGGAGCTACTGCTGCTGGCCTGCGCGAGCACGGATAAGCCATTGACACAGGCCAGTGACGAAGGAGGACATCGGATGGCCCAGCTGGCCTGCGCGAGCACGGATAAGCCATTGACGCGGGCCAGTGACGGAGGGAGCCGGCTTGATCTCTATCGCGACCCGGATTACGCGCTCGCGCCATCGATCATCAGCCGGTTTGATGAGACGGTGCGCCGGCGGGCCGCGGGCGAGCCGCTGCAGTATGTGCGCGGGTGGGAGGAATTTGCCGGCTTCAGGCTGGACGTGGGGCCCGGCGTATTGGTTCCCCGGCCCGAGACGGAGTGGCTGGCGGAGCGGGCCGTGACCCATCTGCGGGCGGTCGCCGGGACGCGTTCCGGCCCGCCCTGGTTTTTGGAGCTGGGCACGGGAAGCGGCGGCGTGGCGATCGCCCTGGCCGGCGCCGTTGAGCGCGCGATCGGCGTGGCGATCGATTGCTCGGCCGACGCGCTGGCCGTGGCCCGCCGGAACGTGGCGCGCCATGGATTGGCCGGCCGCATTCAGTTGATGCGGGGCGACTTGTGCGCCGCCCTGAAGCATACGGACCGGTTCGATCTGATCGTCGCGAATCTTCCCTACGTTCCGACTTCCGACATCGCCGGGCTGCAGGCGCAGGTGCGCGACTGGGAGCCGCGCCTCGCCCTTGACGGCGGGCCGGACGGCCTGAGGCTGATCGGCCGGCTGCTGCGGACGGCTGGCCCCTTGCTGTCGGCCGGAGGGCGGCTGATGCTGGAAATCGGCGC
>JBFMAJ010000282.1:0-2094 GCA_040755775.1 Nitrospirota bacterium | reverse complement strand
TTATCGAAGAATTGGAGCCGACGCGGCGCGGCCTCTACGCGGGCGCGGTGGGTTACCTCGGCTTCACGGGCAATCTGGACGCGGCGATCAACATCCGGACGATTCTCTTCGATGGGAAAAAGGCCTACGTCCAGGCCGGCGGCGGCGTCGTGGCCGATTCGGATCCGACGAAAGAATATTGGGAGACCGTGCAGAAGGCCCAGGGCATGATGGCGGCGATCGATTGGGCGGAGCGGGGATTGACGTAGGAGCGGCCATGCTGCTGATGATCGACAATTACGATTCCTTTACCTACAACCTAGTCCAGTATTTCGGGGAGTTGGGGGAGGAGATCAAAGTTTTTCGCAACGATAAAATCACGGTGGACGAGGTGCGCCGGCTGCGGCCCGACCGGATCGTCATTTCGCCCGGTCCCTGCACGCCGAAGGAGGCGGGCATCTCGATTCCGCTGATTCAGGCGATGGCGGGCACGGTGCCGATCTTGGGCGTCTGTTTGGGGCATCAGGCGATCGGCGCGGCCTTCGGCGGCGACATTATCCGGGCCGGCCGGCTGATGCACGGCAAGACCTCGATGATCCACCACGACGGCAAGACGATCTTCGGCGGGCTGCCCAATCCGTTCGAGGCAACCCGGTACCATTCGCTGCTGGTGAAGCGGGAGACGCTGCCGGCCTGCCTGGAAATTTCCGCCCGGACCGACGAAGGGGAGATCATGGGGCTGCGCCACCGGGAGCAGGTGATCGAGGGCGTGCAGTTTCACCCCGAATCGATTCTCACCGGCGCGGGCAAGCAACTGCTCGCCAATTTTCTGGCCCTGACGGTGGCCGCCTGAGCATGGCCGCGTTCATCAAAGAGGCGATTCAGAAGGTGATCGACGGCGCCCACCTGAGCGAGGCGGAGGCCGAGCGGGTGATGACCGAGATCATGCAGGGCGAGGCCAGCGCCGCCCAGATCGGCGGCTATCTGGTGGCGCTCCGGATGAAGGGCGAGACGGTGGAGGAAATCACCGGCTCGGCCCGCGTGATGCGGGAAAAGGCGATCCGGATCCGCGCCAACGACGCCCTGGTGGTCGACACCTGCGGCACGGGGGGCGACCGGCGGCACACCTTCAACATCTCCACGACCGCCGCCTTCGTGGTGGCGGGCGCCGGCGTCACGGTGGCCAAGCACGGCAACCGGTCGGTCTCCTCCAGTTGCGGCAGCGCCGACCTGCTCAAGGCGCTGGGCGTCTCGATCGAGCTGACGCCGGTGCAGGTGGAGGCCTGCCTCAACCAGGTGGGGATCGGCTTTCTCTTCGCGCCGCTCTTCCACACCGCCATGCAGCACACCCTGGGGCCGCGCCGCGAGATCGGCGTGCGCACGCTGTTCAATCTGCTGGGGCCGCTCACCAATCCAGCCGACGCGACCATCCAGGTCGTCGGCGTCTACGCGCCGGAGCTGACCGATCTGATCGGCCAAGTGCTGATGAAGCTGGGCCGCCGCCATTGCTTCGTCGTCCACGGCGAAGACGGCCTGGATGAGATCACGATCACCGGCCGGACCAAAATCTGCGAAGGCAAGGAGGGCCGGATCCAGTGCTATCATCTGGAGCCGAAGGATTTCGGCCTGCCGGTCGGCCGCCTGGCCGACCTGAAGGGCGGCACGGCGGAGGAGAACGCCAGGCTGACGCTGGCCGTCCTGAAGGGCGAGAAGGGGCCGCGGCGCGATATCGTTTTGCTGAACGCGGCGCCCGCGTTGGTCGCCTGCGGCAAGGCGAAAACGCTGCAGGAGGGCGTGGCGGTGGCGGCCTCAGTCATCGACAGCGGCGCGGCTATGGAGAAGCTCGATGCGCTCCGGCAGTGCAGCCGGGCCGTGGCCTGAGCCGGCGACGACCGTGAGCCGGCTGGCCGAGATCGTGCGCAGCAAGAAAGAAGAGCTGCGCGCGCGGCGGGGCCAGGCGCGCCTCGCCGACTGGAAGGCGAAGCTGCGCGACGCGGAGCCGGCCCGGCCCTTTGCGGCCGCGCTGGCCGAGCCGCCGCTGGCGCTCATCGCCGAGATCAAGCAGGCCTCCCCGTCGGCCGGCCTGCTGCGGAAGCAATTCCATCCCGCCGACAT
>JBFMAJ010000281.1:0-2145 GCA_040755775.1 Nitrospirota bacterium | reverse complement strand
TGCGATGGTCAAAACGGCCACCGAGACGGCGCCGGCTCGCTTGAGCGTCCGGGCGCATTCATTGAGCGTCGAGCCGGTCGTCAGCACGTCATCCACCAACACCACGCGCTTTCCTTCCAACCGTGCCGGATCCCTCGCGGCAAACGCGCCCTTGACGTTGCGGCGCCGCTCGACGGCGTCCAACCCGACTTGTGCCGGCGTGGCGCGCGTCCGTTCCAGCAGATCCCACCACACCGGCCATCCGGTCCGGCGGCTGAGCGCCTGCGCGAGAGCCAGCGCCTGATTGAATTCCCGTTCGCGCAACCGCTCAACGTGCAGCGGCACCGGCAGAACAGCGTCCACACGACCCAGCTCCCCCGGCAGCGGGTCGATCAACTCGGCCAACGGCCGGGCCAACGCCCGCCGCCGTTGATACTTGAAGAGCCGGAGCGCCGCGGCGGCCACGCCTTCGTAGGCGACGGCCGCGCGCGCCAGGTCGAAGTCCGGCGAGCGCGCCCGGCAATTCGCGCACTGGTGGCCGGGGCTCTGGGCCCGCGCAACCGCCGATGGAAACGGCAGGCCGCAACGCGAACACCAGGGCTCGGCCAGCCGCACCATGTGCGCCCAACAATCGGCGCAGAAATAGGGATTGACGCCGGACGGCCGGGGGCAGAGGGAGCACTCAGCCGGCCAGAACCATCGGCCGATCCGATCAACCAGCCGTCTCATGACATCGGCGTGGCGCGAGGAGCGGATGGGAAGCCGGACGGCTCACCGGCCATTGACGAGCCTTCCGCGGCCGATTAACTCGGCGCCGATCGCATCGGCGTCTGGGCCGCTTCTCCAGGGGGATAGGAGACGGGCGCTTCGGCGGCCTCGGCCGGCTTCACCCGAGGCATGATAATGGGCGAGGCGATGAAGGTGTTCCACTGCTCGCAGCGCGGACAGCGGCCGACCCATTCCGTCGTGTGAAAATCGCAATGCGGGCAGTAATAGGGCACCAGCACCCGTTTTTTCAGGTCGAGCGCCCGCTTGAACTCCTCCACCGCGGCCAGCCGGTCGCCCCGACGCAAATAGAGATTGCCCAGCACTTTGTGCAAATCCGGAAACCGGGCGTTGGACGTGTCGATCGACGAGAGCAGCTCGATCGCCTCATCGATCATTTCCAGCCGATAGTAGAGCTTGCCCAGATAAAACTGCAGCACCGGATCGCCGGGGTCCCGGGCGATGGCCTGCCGGTACAGGTCGATGATGCCGGCGGGGTCGCCCAAGTCGAGCAACAGATCCTCCAGCCGGTGCAGCAGCACGATGCTGGACGTGGTCCAGTAGGCCTTGCGCCACAGGTCGCCCGCCTGATCGGGCTTCCCCTCGCCGATCAGCAGCCGTCCCAACCCCACATAGGCCGGCACAAAATTTTTATCCAGTTTGATCGCGCTCCGGAAATGGCGCCGGGCCGCGTCGGGCATTTCCTGCAGCATCGCTTGCAGGCCGGCCTCATATTTGATGCCCAGCAACCGCGCCCGCTCCTGCGCTTCCTCATCCGGCCGGGCCATCTCCTTCAAAAACCGCTCCTGCAGCCCATGGGCCTCTTCCCACTGGTGCAGTTGAATGCCGAGATCGCGCAGCCGGATCAGCACCGTCCGGTTGTCTTTGTCCTGCGCCAGCGTTTCCCGCAGCACCTGAGCCGCCTCTTCGTGCCGGCGCATCGCCTCCAGATCATCGACCAGCGCCAGGATCACCTCCAAATCACGGTCCCCCAGGTTTTTGGCCCGGCGGTGCAGCCGCAGCGCCTCCTGAAACGCCCCCTGCGCGCGCTGCAACGCGCCGAGCCGGATCAGCGCCGTCCGGTGATTGGGGTCCAGCGCGAGGATCTTCTCGAACCAGCCGATCGCTTCCTTCTGTTTGCCGGAGACTTCCGCGTTGACCGCGAGCGCCAGCCATTCGCGCACCCGCTGCTCGGCCCGAAGGCGGCGCGCCTCTTTCCAGCTCTTCAGCAACCGGCGCAATTCGCGCATCCCGCCCATCCCCAGCACCATCAATCCGCCCAGCACGAAGGCCGCCATGCCGAACTGAATCAGCGACACCTCGTAGACCCGCTGACCGGAGAAGCGCACCTGCACGGTCTCGGGATTCAGCCAATGCAGATAGAGGACGGCGGCGGGCAAA
>JBFMAJ010000280.1:0-2157 GCA_040755775.1 Nitrospirota bacterium | reverse complement strand
TGGCGCTGGACGGCGCCGGCGCCAGCGGCGCGGGCGCCGAGCAGATGGCCCAAATGATCCTGGTGGCCCAGGAGGGCGAGGAGGCGTTTGCCACGGTGTCCATTCCGTCGGGCGATCTGCTCCGGGCGATGTTTCCCGTGATGCCGTCCCCGGGCGGCCCCGTGGACGCCGTGGTCATCGTCGATTCGGTCATTCCGGTCCAAATCACGGGCAAGCTGGATCAGATCAGCCGCGCCATGGAAGAGTATCAGCAGTTGAAAACGTTCAAAACGCCCATCAAAGGCGTCTACGTCATTTTGTTCCTCGGCGTCACGCTGGTGATCGTGTTCTCGGCCACCTGGTTCGGGTTCTACATCGCCCGCAGCATCACCGTCCCCATTCACAAGCTGCTGGACGGCACCCGGGCCGTGGCGGCGGGAAACCTGGCCGCCCGGGTGGAGACCGAATCCAGCGACGAGCTGAAGGAACTGGTCGATTCGTTCAACACCATGACCGAAGACCTGCGCGACAGCAAGAGCGCGCTGGAAGCGGTCAATCAGTCGCTCCGGCGCTCCAACATCGAGCTGGAACAGCGCCGCGCCTATATCGAGACGGTGCTGGAGACGATCGCCACGGGCGTGATCGCCACGAACCAGGACGGGTCGGTCACCACGTTCAACCGATCGGCGGAAAGCATCCTGCAGGCGGGCGCCGACGCGGTGAAGGGCCGCCATTACGAGGCGGTCTTCAAAAGCTTCCGGCTGGAAGCCTTGATCCAGGACATTCACCGCCTGATCGCCCAGGACCAGGAAACCGTCGAGCGCGAAGTCTCCGTCGAGATCGGCGGCCGCGCGCTCACCCTGCGCTGCAGCATCGCGCTGTTGCGCGGCCCGGACGGGGAATTCATGGGCGCCGTCGTCGTCTTCGACGACCTCTCGGAGCTGCTGAGGGCGCAAAAACTCGCCGCGTGGCAGGAGGTCGCCCGCCGCATCGCCCACGAGATCAAAAATCCCCTCACGCCCATCCTCCTGGCGACCGAGCGCCTCCGAAAACGATTCGTCCAGCCGGCCGATGATTTTCCCACCGTCTTCGACGAGTCCACCCGCATCGTCATCAACGAGGTGAACGCGCTGAAACGGATGGTGGACGAATTTTCCAATTTCGCCCGGCTCCCCGCTCCGTCGCCGCGGCCCTGCGACCTGCACGCGCTGCTGCAGGAAGTCATCTTCCTGTATCGCAGCGCCCACAAGGATCTGGAGGTGCTCCCGCGCTTTTGCGAGGGGCTGCCGCCGCTGCTGCTCGATCCCGCTCAGATCAAACAGGTTTTCATGAATTTGTTCGAGAACGCCGTCGAGGCCATGAACGGCCGCGGCCGGCTGTGGCTCCAGACCACGCACGCGCCGGGGCAGCCGACCGTGCAGATCGCCGTCAGCGACGAGGGCGTGGGCATTCCGCCCGAAGACCTGGACAAGCTGTTTTTGCCCTACTATTCCAAGCGCCGGGGAGGCACCGGCCTCGGCCTGGCGATCGTGCACCGGATCATCGCCGACCACAACGGCGCCGTCGGCGCTCGGGCCAACCACCCGAAGGGCACCACGATCCTGATCGAGCTGCCCGTCCCGGGGGCGCCGTGACCGAGACGATCCTGATCGTCGACGACGAACCGGCGATTCTCAACACGCTGGCCGACGTGCTCAAAGACGAAGGCTACCAGGTGGCCACGGCCGGCAGCGGGGCGGCCGCCCTGGCCGCCCTGCAGGAGATGCCGGCCGTGATCTTGCTGGACATCTGGATGCCGGACCGGGACGGACTGGACGTCCTCCAGCAGATCAAGCAACTGCGCCCTCAGACGACCGTCATCATGATGTCCGGCCACGGGTCGATCGAGACGGCCGTCCGCGCCACCAAGCTCGGCGCCTACGATTACATCGAAAAACCGCTCTCCTCGGAGAAGGTCCTGCTCGTGCTCCGCCACGCGCTGACCGAGCAGAAGCTCGCCGACGAGAACCGTCACCTCCGCGCCGCCATCGACGAGCGGTCCGACCTGCAGGGCGTCAGCCCCGCCATCCAGCGGCTGCGCGAGCAGATCAGGATGGCGGGCCCGTCGCTCAGCCGCGTGCTGATCTACGGCGAAAACGGCACGGGCAAGGAACTGGCCGCCCGGTCGATCCACCGCCA
>JBFMAJ010000279.1:0-2172 GCA_040755775.1 Nitrospirota bacterium | reverse complement strand
GGGGGGTGATGATGAGGTGCGAAGAAGTGAAGAGGGGACTGGCGACTGCGCTGCTGGGCCTTGTCATGCTGGGGGCGTCAGCGAGACCTGCCGCCGCGGCGCTGGATGCGGAGCGGTTCACGATCGGCGGCGAGATCCGCGAGCGGTATGAATTCCGGAACGACGCCGATTTTAATCGAAACGTTCGCGATGCGTTGAGCTTTGTGGGCTCGCGCATCCGGCTCCATTTCGGTTATGCGGTGACGCCCGATATCGCGCTGTTTCTCCAGATCCAGGATTCGCGGCTCTTCGGCTCGGAGACTTCCACCGTCTCGAATGAGAAGAATCTCGACCTGCACCAGGGCCATCTGACCGTCAAGAATCTCTTCGATGTCCTGACGCTCACGCTGGGCCGGCAGGAATTGGTCTTCGGCGATCAGCGTCTGGTCGGGAACCTTGGCTGGACCAACGTCGGGCGGAGCTTCGACGGGCTGCGGCTGACCTACGTCTTCGTCCCCGTGCGCGTCGATCTCTGGGCGGCCATTCCGAAGCAGTACGGCGCCAACGTCGGCGCCGATCCGGCTTTCTCGCCCTCCAACCGGGAGAGCCAGCAGTTCTACGGCCTCTATGGCGCCATCATGGTCGATTCGCTCGTGATCGAACCCTACGTGCTCTATCTGCTCGACACCGGCGATGCGACGGAGCTCGATTCCCTCGGCGCGCTGGTCTCGCCCATCACGGCGCCGGCGGCCCGGGGGCAGGAACGGGCCACGCTGGGATTACGGCTCCACGGGAAGGCGGCCGGGGAGTCGATCGATTATACCGTCGAGGGCGCCTACCAAACGGGCCGCATGGATGCACGGGGCGCCACGCCCCAGAGCGATATCGCCGCCTATGCGGTGGCGGTAAAGGCGGGTTACACCGCGCCGGTGGCCGTGAAGCCGCGCATCGGCGTCGAGTACGACCTGGCGTCGGGAGACGAGAATTCGGCGGACGGCCGGTTCACGACCTTTGAAAATCTCTTCCCCACCAACCACATGCACTACGGCTACATGGATTATGTGGGCTGGCGGAACATGCAGGCGGTCCGCCTGTCGCTGGGCATGAAGCCGACGGCAACGTCGGGCGTCAGCCTGGATTACCACCGCTTCTGGCTGGCCGAGACGGCGGATCACTGGTATGCGGCCTCGGGCAGGATTTTCAGAGCCACGCCGGCGGGGAATGCGGAGCGGGAACTAGGTGGGGAGATCAATCTCGTGGCTTATTTCATGATCAAGGAAAAGCTCCGGCTCGAGACCGGCTACGGCCATTTCTTCCCGGGAGACTACGTCAAAGCCAGCTTCCCCGCGGCCGCCGATGGATCGGATTTTCTCTATGTGCAATTGGGAGCCGGGTTCTAATCCGCATATGACAAAAATGTCGGGTTCACGACAAGAATGGCTGATCAAGCGGCCGCCCGTCCTTTCGGGACTCATCTGGAGCACGCGGGAAAGCGTTGAGATGACAATCGGATCGCACGGTTAGGCAGAGCAGGGTATGATCGGCACGGGATTTGCTTATGACTAGATGTAATTCTGCCGCACAATGTGGTGCGGCGGGTGCACGGCGATGGCGCCGGTCCGAAAGGATCGGCGTTTTTATTTAAGGAGAACTGTTGAAGCGCGAAGGGATCAACTACCCAAAATTTGCCGACAAGTTTTTCCGGATCGACTTCGAGGCGGAGCCGATGCCGGTGCTCTGTCTCTATCCGATTCCGGCTCCGGTGGCGCTGGAGGAGCTGCGCCTCGAGGTCTGCGGTTTGGAGGAGCAGCCCCGGTCGATCGGCTGGAGCGCGCTGGCGTCGATCCCCCGGATCCGGGTCAACGTGCCGCTGATCTGCCAGCTCTTCAACTGGTCGGAAACAGTCGAATGGGAAGGGATCCGGCTGGTCGATCTGCTCGATTTTCTCCGGGTCGAAACGCATCCCGATGGCTACTATGCCTTCTATTCCCGTGACGGGATGTTCTTTGAGACGCTGTCGCGCGATGAGGCGAGAGATCCGCGCGTGCTGCTCGCCTATGGCCTCAACGGCACGCCCCTGCCGGAGCCGCATGGCGGGCCGTTGCGTCTCGTCGTCCCCTTTCTGCAAGGGTATAAGAGCGTGAAGTGGCTCGGCGCAATTCGCGCGTTCAGGCATGATCCGCTCGGCATCAA
>JBFMAJ010000278.1:0-2173 GCA_040755775.1 Nitrospirota bacterium | reverse complement strand
CGGGCGGAAGAGGGAATCCCGTGAAAAAATCGGGAGCGGTCCCGCCGCTGTAAGTGGGGACAAGTGCCACGGGCCATCCGCCTCAGGATGGCGGCCACTGTCTGCTCAGCAGACGGGAAGGCGTGGCATGCGGACGATCCACAAGCCAGAAGACCTGCCTGTCTGCCATTGAGTGACGCGCCGCCGGTCGAAGCGGCCCGCATTCGCCCGTGGGTCAAGAAAGCAGGGTGCCATCCTCAGGGTGTGACGTTTTCTACGCCGTGAGGATTTTTTATGTCGGCCCGCTGGATCTTGGCACTGGTCTTGATCATCGGCAGCTCCCTGCCGGCCGCCGCCGCGCCGCTGCTGGGTCCGCGCGAGCCGATCCGGCTCGTGGATGACGCCGGCCGGTCGGTCACCGTTCCCTCGCTCCCCCGCCGCATCATCTCGCTCGCCCCCAGCGTCACGGAGCTGCTCTTTGCCCTGGGCGCGGGCGAGCAGGTCGTGGCGGTCACGCAGGCCTGCAATTACCCGCCCGAAGCGCGCTCCCGGCCGCGGCTCGATTTTTCCGGCAGCGCCGTCGAGCGCATGGTGGTCCTGCGGCCCGATCTGATCGTCGGCATGATCGGCATGGTCAAGCCGCAGACGATCCAGACGCTCGACCGGCTGGGCCACCCGCTGCTGCTGCTGGAAGCCAAGGGGGTGGGCGACGTCTACCGCCATCTCCGCTGGCTCGGCCGGCTCACCGGCCGGCTGGCCGACGCCGACCGGGTGATTACCCACCTGGAAGCGCAGCGCGAGGAGCTGGCGGCCCGGCTGCGGGGGGCCGGGCCCGTGTCTGTTTTTTATCTGATCAACGCGGCGCCGCTGATCACCGTCGGCCCCAACAGCTTCATCCATCAGTTGATCGAAGCGGCCGGCGGCCGCAACATCGCGGCGCAGACGGCCGGCTCCGCCTATCCGCAATTCAGCCTGGAAGCGCTGATCATCGACGATCCCGACGTGGTTCTGCTGGCCGGGGACCGTTTCGGGCCGGCCGGCCCCGATGCGCCGACGATGATCACGCGCTGGCCCGGCCTGCGGGCGGTGGCGCATCAGCGCGTGATCATGGTGGACAGCGACCTGATGGACCGTCCGGGGCCGCGCATTTACGACGCGGCGTGGCGGCTGGCCGAATATCTGCATCCCGAGCGGTTCAGCGCCGGGGCGCAGCCATGAAACGGATGGCCCCGTCGAGCTTCTGGCTGATCGTGCTGCCGGCGACCGTGGCGATCCTGGCCGTGGGGTTGCGTTGGGGCGGCGTCTCGATCCCCCTATCGGCGATGCCCGGGCTGCTGGCGGAATGGCTGACCGGTGCGCCCTCGCCCGAAGCGATCGTGCTCTGGCAGATCCGCCTGCCCCGGTTGCTGCTCGCCTGGCTCATCGGCGCCACGCTGGCCGTCGTCGGCGCGTCGCTGCAGGCGCTGCTGCGCAACGCGCTGGCCGATCCCTACGTGCTCGGCATCTCCAGCGGCGCCGCCCTGGGCGCGGTGATCGGCGGCTTGGTGATGCCGTCGCTGAGCGGACAGGGATTGTTATTCGTCTGGGCGTTCGGGGGCAGCCTGCTCACGCTGGTGCTGGTCTATCGCGTCACGTCCGTGCACGGCGTGCTGCCGGTCCAGACCCTGCTGCTGGCCGGCGTGGTGATCAACGCCGTGTTCACGGCGATCGTCCTCATGGCGGTGGCGATGGCCGAGCCGACGAGGATGTTCGGCATGTTGGCCTGGCTGATGGGCAGCCTGAGCGCGGCCGACTACGCCACCGTGGGGCTGCTGGCCGTCTGGTGCGCGATCGGCCTGACGCTGCTGATCAGCCGCGCGCCCCAGCTCAACCTGCTGACGCTGGGCGATGAGTCGGCCAGAAGCCTCGGCGTCGAGCCGGAACCGCTCAAGCGGTTGATTTATATCACGACGGCGCTGCTGACCGGCGCGGTCGTTTCGATGAGCGGCATGATCGGCTTCATCGGCATGATGGTGCCCCATCTGCTGCGGCTGCTCATCGGACCCGATCACCGGCTTATTCTGCCGGCCGCGGCGCTGGCCGGCGGCCTCTTCCTGGTCCTGGCCGATCTGCTGGCGCGCGCGCTGCTGTCGCCGGCCGAACTGCCCGTGGGCGTCATTACGGCGCTCTGCGGCGGGCCCTTTTTTCTCTACAT
>JBFMAJ010000277.1:0-2235 GCA_040755775.1 Nitrospirota bacterium | reverse complement strand
ATTCACACGGAGATCGGCCACCATTGCAGCGGGGCCAAGGTCAACGGCAAGCTGGTGCCGCTGCGGCATCAGCTCAAGAGCGGCGACACGATCGAGATCGTCACCTCGACGACCCAGACGCCGACCAAGGACTGGCTCAAATATGTCCGCACCCCCCGGGCGAAGACCCGGATCAAGCACTGGATCAAGGCGGAAGAGCAGCGGAGGAGCCTGGAAATCGGCCGGCAGTTGCTGGAGCGGGAGCTTCGCCGGCAGCACTTGAGCCCGACGGAAGTGTTCAAATCGGGCAATCTCGAGCGGCAGGCGCAGGAGGCGGGCCTGTCGTCGGTGGACGATCTGCTGATCGCCATCGGCTACGGCAAAATTTCCGTCCAGCAGGTGACCAACCGGCTGCAGCCGGAGCCGCACTTGAAGGAGGGCCTGAAAGAGAAGATCATCGGAAAGATCGGCTTCGGCGGCCGGGGCGTCGGCGTGCGGGGCGTCGGCGACATGCTGATCCATTTTTCGAAATGCTGCAATCCGCTGCCGGGCGACCCCATCATCGGCTTCGTCACGCGCGGCCGGGGACTGTCGATCCACACGGTGCACTGCCCCAACATCGACCAGCTCGACTACGACAAGGACCGGCTGGTGGAGGTGCAGTGGGAGGCGACCCAGCCGGAAAGCCATCCCGTGCAGGTCTCCGTGCTGGCCGTCGACCGTCCCGGCATGCTGGCCGCCGTCTCGGCGGCGATCAGCTCGGCGCAGGCCAATATCCGCCACGCCGAAATTTCCACGCTGGAGGAAAAGAAGGCCGTGCTGAATTTCGTCGTTGAGGTGAACAACACGCGCCAGCTCGATCGAATCCTGAAGAGCATCCAGAAAGTTGACGGCGTGCTGCAAGCCAAGCGGGTGATGCGGGGCTGACGCGGGCCGGCTCGTGGAGCCAGAACGCTCGGACCCGGACGCTCCCCGCGAGGCGATGTCCGAGGCGGAAGCCCGCTTCGAGCGGGCGCGCGCCGCGGCCGGCCTCTTGCTGGGGCCGGCGCTGTTCCTGCTGATCCTCTGGATCCCCTTCGCGCTGGAGACTCCCGCCCATCGCCTGGCCGCGATCCTGGCCTGGGTCGTGATCTACTGGATCACCGAGGCGATCCCGCTGCCGGCCACCGCGCTGCTGGGGCCGCTGCTCTGCGTCCTGCTGGGCGTGGCCGATCTGAGGGCGGCGTTCGCGCCGTTCGCGAACCCCATTATTTTTCTGTTCATCGGCAGCTTCATGCTCGCGCGGGCGATGATGGTGCATGGCCTCGATCGCCGGGTCGCCGGCGCTTTGCTGTCCCGGCCCTGGGTCGGCGCGACGCCGTTCCGGTTGATGGCGGCGACGGGCGGCTTCACGGCGGCGCTCTCGATGTGGATCAGCAACACGGCGGCCACGGCCATGGTCTTTCCGATCGCCCTCGGGGTGCTTCGGGGCGCGGGCTCGGCGGGCGGCGGCTACCCGACCGGCTTGATGCTGATGGTCGCCTACGGCGCATCGGTCGGCGGCATCGGGACGTTGATCGGCACGCCGCCCAACCTGATCGGCGCGGGGTTGATCGAGCAACAGATCGGCGTCAAGATCTCGTTTGTCCGTTGGATGGCCTTCGGTCTGCCGCTGGTCGGGGTCATGCTGGCGGTCTTGGCGGTGCTCCTCTACCGGCTCCATCGGCCCGCGGAGAATCTGGTCGGCCGGCTGCGGGAAGGAGCGGGTCGGACTCGCTCGTCTCCGCCGCCGTGGAGCGCGGGTGAGCGCCATACCGCCGTCGCCTTCGGTGTCGCCGTTTCGCTCTGGCTCTTTCCGGCCGTTCTGGCCCTGACCGCCGGCGCCGAAAGCGCCGCCGCGCGGTGGTACGACCGCCATCTGCCCGAGGCGGCGGTGGCGCTCCTGGCCGCGTTGCTGCTCTTCGTGCTGCCCGTGAACTGGTCCGAGCGGGCCTTCACGCTCACCTGGCGCGACGCCGGCGCCATCGATTGGGGCACCATTCTGCTCTTTGGCGGCGGCCTGTCGCTGGGCGACCTGATGTTCAAAACCCAGCTCTCCAACGTGATCGGCTCCGGCCTGGCGTCGGCGCTGGAGGTCGAATCGCTCTGGGCGATCACGGCGTTCGCCATCGGGTTGGGGATTCTGATGAGCGAGCTGACCTCGAACACGGCGTCGGCCACGATGGTCATTCCGGTCGTCATCGCCATCGCGCAGGCCGCCGGCGTCAGCCCGCTTCC
>JBFMAJ010000276.1:0-2254 GCA_040755775.1 Nitrospirota bacterium | reverse complement strand
ACCGGTAACGTAGGGCGGTTCGCGAACCGCCCTACGCGCCGCGCCGGTGATCTTTGACGGCGGCCAGCAGCGCGTCGGCGTGGCCGGTCACTTTGACTTTCGGATAGATTTTGGCGACGCGGCCGTCGGGCGCGATCAGCACGGTGGTCCGCTCGACGCCCATGTAGGCGCGGCCGTACATGCTTTTTTGCTTCCAGACGCCGTAAGCCGTGCAAACTTTTTTGTCCACATCGCTCAGCAGCGGAAAGGGCAGCCGGAACTTGGCGGCGAATTTCTGGTGCGACGGGCCTCCGTCTGGGCTGACGCCGACGATGACGGCGCCCGCCTTCTCAAACTGTTTATTCAGATCGCGAAAATCGCACGCTTCCTGGGTGCAGCCGGGCGTATCGTCCTTGGGATAAAAATAGAGCACAATCCATCCGCGGCGGCGCAGCTCATCCAGCGTGACCGTCCGGCCGTCGCCGCCGGGCAGGGCAAACGGCGGGGCCTGCTCGCCTTCCCTCAGTGCCATGTGTCTGGTCTCCTCACCCGCCGCCCTGGAGCCGGATCAATTCCATCAGCCGTTTGGCCTGCTGCTCCAGCGTCGCCGATTCCAGAAGGAACTGCTTCTCCACCTCGGTGAGCGCCAGCTCGTTGCTGATCAGATTCACCAGCATTTCCGGATCCTCGACCGCCTGCGTCAGCGCCCCCAGCTCGCGCGAGACCGTCGGGCGCTCCAGCGATCGGCGGACCGCGTCGAGCAGGTCCCGGCGAAGCCGGTCGCTCAGCCGCCGCCAAGCCGGCCCGCCGATCCGGCGCACCTGCGCTTCTCGATAGGCCTTGCTCTTTGACTCCGACTCGATCGCGAACCGGTAGGCGCCCGACAGCACGATATTGAACCGCCCGTCCGGCAGCGCATCCAGGGCGACGATGCGGCCCGCGCAGCCGATCTGATGGACCGCCGGGGCCCCTTCATAGTTCCGTTCCCAGCCCTCCTTCAGCAGCACCATGCCGATCGGCTGATCTTTCTGCGCCGCGTCCTGCACCATCGCCCGGTAGCGCGGCTCGAAGATATGCAGCGGCAGAAAGGTCTTGGGGAAAAAAACCACGTTCGGCAGCGGGAAAAGCGGGATGGTCTGCAGGGTCAGCAAATCCACCGGACGCGTCCTCTTATCCCAGGGTCCGGCGAAGCACCCGGCTGCTGAGCGCCACGCAGCCGGCGTCAAACACCAGCAGCGCCGCGATGATGACGAGCAGCCGGGGCCAGAACCACCCCTGCAGGATCAACGATCGCACGGCATCGATCGTCCAGGTCATCGGATTGATCGCCGCGACGGCGCGCAACCAGACCGGCATGGCGTCCAGCGAGACCAGCGCGCTGCTGACGAAAATCAGCGGCAACGTGATGAAGCCGATCAACGAAAAAAACCCGCTGTGGCTGGAAATGGAAAAGGCCAGGCCCAACGACAGCGCCGTCAGCCCCACGCCCAGCAGGACGCCGACCAGCAGAATGACGGCAACGCCGCTCAAGCCGGTGGCGGGCGCCACGTCCAGCAGCCAAGCCGTGCCCAAAATGATCAGAATCTGCAAGCCGGAGAGCGCCATGACAAAGAGAAACCGGCTGACGATGATGCTGCTGCGGGCGATCGGCGCCACCAGCAGCCGGTCCAGAAAGCCGGTCTCCCGGTCGAAAATCAAGTCGACGCCGCCGGCCAGGCCGCTGTTGAGGACGGTCATCACCACGACGCCCGCGGTCATAAAGGCGAAATAATTCTCCGTGCCGAACGCCTGCGGCAGCGTGGCATTTTTGAAGCTGCTGCCGAACAGAATCAGCCACAGCATCGGCTGGAAGAGGCCGAACACGAGAGTCATCCGCTCGCGCATCAGCCGCTGAAACCAGCGGCGGGTCAGGGCGGTCGTTTCTTGAAGCCAGCCGCTCATTGAATCTCCTGGTCGCGAATCCGATGGCCGGTATAATGAATGAAGACCTGCTCCATGGTGGCCGCCCCGCCCACGCCGCGCTTGAGCTCGGACGGGCCGCCCAAGGCTCGAAGCTGGCCTTTATCCAGAATCGCCACCCGGTCGCACAACTGGTCGGCTTCTTCCAGATAATTGCTGTTCATGATGACGGTCATCCCTTGCCGGTGCAATTGCCGGATATGCTGCCAGACCTGCGCGCGGCTCTGCACGTCCAGGCCCAGGGTCGGCTCATCCAAAAAGAGGACCTTCGGTTCATGGAGCAGTCCGCAGGCAATCTCCACCCGCTTCTTCATTC
>JBFMAJ010000275.1:0-2261 GCA_040755775.1 Nitrospirota bacterium | reverse complement strand
ACAGGTTGGTCTTTGCCATGCTCTTTAAAGCCACCCCTGGCGCACGCTTCTGGCGGCGCCTTGAAAAACGCAAAAAAGCCCAGCGCGCTCAAGCGGTTTCTTCCCAGCGCACCCGGTTATCTCCCATGCTCGTCCTGGCAGGAGTGGAGGGACTCGAACCCCCGACCCTCGGTTTTGGAGACCGATGCTCTACCAGCTGAGCTACACTCCTACAAGTGTGCGGGCTGGGTTTTAGTGGCTGCCTCAGGGTCTGGCAAGAAAAATTCGTAAAATACAAAAGGCTGGCCAAGCGCCGCGAGAGCATTGGGGGCGTATTTGGCTAACGGGCGGCGGAAAAGCGGGCCAATACGGACCTCGTGGTGCGATTCCAACATATGGCTCCCATCTGTTGGAGAAATCGCACCACAGATTCACTAACTTAAGTGGTCCACTTTTTCCAAACGGATGGATTTGTCCGTTTGCGGCGGACCACTGGCTCGTCAACCCTTCATGGCGCTGCCGGCCGCATCACGTTCGCGATCCTCGATCTTTGCCGAGACCGCCGTCTCCACAACCCGCGATGGAAGCACCGGTTCCGCCACCAGGCCCCATCAATTCAATCATTTCAAGATTTTGGCGACGACGCCGGCGCCGACGGTGCGGCCGCCCTCGCGGATGGCGAAGCGCAGGCCTTCGTCCATGGCGATCGGGCTGATCAGCTCCACCTCCATGGTGATGTTGTCTCCGGGCATCACCATCTCGGTCCCTTCCGGCAGCTTCACCGTCCCCGTCACGTCCGTCGTCCGGAAATAAAATTGCGGCCGATAGTTGGCGAAAAACGGCGTGTGGCGACCGCCCTCCTCCTTCGTCAGGACATAGGTCTCCGCCGTGAAGTTGGTGTGCGGCGTGATCGACCCCGGCTTGGCCAGAACCTGGCCGCGCTCCACGTCCTCCCGGCCAACGCCGCGCAGCAACGCCCCGATATTGTCCCCCGCCTGGCCCTGGTCGAGGAGCTTGCGGAACATCTCAACGCCCGTCACAACCGTCTTCGAGGTGTCGCGAAGCCCGACAATCTCAACCTCATCGCCAACCTTGACGATCCCCTGCTCAACCCGACCCGTCACCACCGTGCCGCGGCCGGAAATCGAGAACACATCCTCGATCGGCATCAAAAACGGCTTGTCAACCGGACGGTCCGGCTGCGGAATATAGTCATCCACCGCCTTCATCAGCTCAAGCACCTTGGCCTTGCCGATCCCGTCGTCCCGGCCCTCCAGCGCCGCCAACGCCGACCCCGCGACAATCGGCACCTCGTCCCCAGGAAAATCGTACTGGCTCAACAGCTCGCGGATCTCCAGCTCAACCAGCTCCAAAAGCTCAGGGTCGTCCAACTGGTCAACCTTGTTCAAAAACACAACCAGCGCCGGAACCCCAACCTGGCGCGCCAGCAATATATGCTCCCGCGTCTGCGGCATCGGACCGTCCGCCGCCGAGACAACCAAAATCGCCCCGTCCATCTGCGCCGCGCCCGTGATCATGTTCTTCACATAATCCGCGTGGCCAGGGCAGTCCACGTGCGCGTAGTGCCGAGCCCCCGTCTCATACTCAACATGCGACGTCGAGATCGTGATCCCGCGCTCCCGCTCCTCTGGCGCCTTGTCTATGTTCGCGTAATCCGTAAACGTCGCTCCACCCGTCTCAGACAAAACCTTCGTAATCGCCGCCGTCAGCGTCGTCTTGCCATGGTCAACATGCCCAATCGTCCCAATGTTGCAATGCGGCTTCGTCCGCTCAAACTTCGCTTTCGACATGGCTCGTTCCTTTTCCCTCGAATTCCATTTTCGCGCGCCGCCGGTCAGCCGGCGAGCTTGGCCTCGATTTCATTCGCCACGTTGGAGGGCACTTCCTCATAATGGCTGAATTGCATGGTGTACTGCGCCCGCCCCTGGCTCATCGAGCGCAACTGGTTGACATAGCCGAACATGTTGGCCAGCGGCACGCGGGCATCGATGGCGATGGCATTGCCCCGGGTTTCCTGGCCCTGGATCTGGCCGCGCCGGCTGTTCAAGTCGCCGATCACCGAACCGACGAAGTCCTCCGGCGTCACCACCTCGACCTTCATCACCGGCTCCAGCAGCTTGATGCCGGCCTTGCCCGCCGCTTCGCGCATCGCGCCGCGGCCGGTTATTTCGAAGGCGAGGGCCGAAGAGTCGACATCGTGATAAGCGCCGTCCAGCAGCCGCACGGAAAAATCGATGATCGGATAGCCGACGCGATGCCCC
>JBFMAJ010000274.1:0-2315 GCA_040755775.1 Nitrospirota bacterium | reverse complement strand
GTCGGGAGATTTCTGCCTGCAGGCTGGCGGTGTCGGCGAAGCCGCTGGAGCCGGCCGCCGCGGCGGCCGCGCGCATCTGCTCCTCGAATTTATTGGCTTCGTCCAGGGCGCGGCGTTGCTGCTCCTCCAGTTGCTCCGCCGCCTGGCCGCCAAGATACTGCGCCGCCTCTTGTTCCAGCTGCTCAATCGATTCGCACAGCCGCCGGTATTGGCGAAGCCGTTCCTGGAACGCGGCCACGTTCGGGCATTTGGTCAACGACAGCAACTCGAGCGCGGGCCGTTGCTCCCGGCCGAAACGTTTTTCGACGGCCTCCCGCTCGATTTTCAGCGACCGGGCCTTGGCGTCCAATTGCTCGCGCCGCTGCTGCACCTTCATGCCGGAGAGAAACGACCAGACGGCCAGCCCCAGACCGGAGAGGAGCATGATCAGCGGAATGAGTTTGAGCCGCCCCGTCAGGTTGATGAAGGGCGCGATCACCAGCAACAAAAATGCCAGACCCGTCAGGCCGGCGCCGGCTTGAAACCGCCACTGCCGAAAAATCGGCTCGCCACCCAGGGTGGCGCGTTCCTCTTCCAGGGCGTTCAACTGCTCCTGCAGGCCGTCTTGGTGGGTGTGCAGCGCCCGTTCGCGCTCGGCCAATCCTTCGAGGAGCGCGGCATGATCGGGGGGGAGCCGATCGAACCCGGCAAAGCCGTCCAACTCCGCCTGCAATGATGCGCGTTCCTCGGTCAATCGCGACACCCCGGTCAGCTTCTGCTTGATCGCGGCGGCCCGGTCCTGCGCGGCCATCGCTTTCTCATCCAGCGCGGTCACCTCCTCGGCGGCGGCCAACGCCCGCTTGAGCTGGTCCAGCCGGGAGCCTGCCGGCGCGGCGGGCCGCCCGGTCGAGGCCTGCTGGGCCGGCGCGGGCGCGCCGTTCGTGCCGTACCCGGAGGCCGAGGGCAACTCGGCATGGGTCAACAGCCAGTGGCGCCGGAGCTGCTCGGCGGTGAGGCCCTGCAGCAGGCGCTGCAGCGCGGCCTCGACCGACGGCGGGTCGGCGGCCAAGGGCGTTCCGCCGGGCGGCGCGCCAGGTTTTGAGGGATCGAGCGCGGACAGCGTGACGCGGTCCTTGATGAAGTCTCTGACGAGTCGATACCGCATGCCGCCCTCGCCCTCGAACGTCAATGCCGCCTGGGCGCGCTCAGGATGATGCGGATGGACGAACGGACGGGATGCGGCGCCGCCGGGAACCAGCAACGCCGGGATCAGCTCGCAAATGGTGCTTTTACCGGTGCCGATATTGCCGGCCAAGAGATTGAACCCCGGGCTGAACGTCACCCGGGTCATTGCTTGAAACTGCCGGATGCCGTAGAGGATTAACTCAACCAATCGAATCATGAGCGGAAATCATCATAACGCAAGTAGACTTTTGGTTCAAATAGAACTTGCATGCCCCCCTTAAAACGGGTAAGATGAGCCACTTGAAATTATTGACGAACTTCGGGACTCATGGCTCAGTTCTTGGTGCATCTTCGTCGCTATTTCCTGACCGGCCTGCTGGTCATTACGCCAATCTGGGGAACGTATTTAATCCTCAAGACGCTCTTGGTGGCGCTGGACGGCATTGCTGGCAACATTCTCCAGCGCTACCTGGTCTTCTACTTGCCGGGCTTGGGTATCGTGGTCCTGTTGGCGCTGATTTTGCTGGTCGGCATTCTGGCCACCAATTTCCTGGGCCGGAAGCTGGTGCAGTGGTGGGATGCGGTGCTCCACCGGGTGCCCATCGTGCGGCCGATCTATCTGCTGATGAAATCGATCGTCGACGCGTTGTCCTTGCAGCAAAAGAATCAATTCAGCCGCGTGGTGCTGATCGAATTCCCCCGCCAGGGGCACTATTCCATCGCTTATGTCACCGGCACCCCGGCGGAAGTTCAGCACGCCACCGGCGAGCGGGTGTTGAGCGTCTACGTGCCGACGACGCCCAACCCGACCTCCGGCTATCTGTTGTTCGTGCCCGAGCGTGAAGTGATTCCCCTCTCCATGAGCGTGGAAGACAGCATGAAGCTCATTATCTCCGGCGGGCTCTTCTCGCCGAAAGCTCCGGCCAGGGAAGCGCCGGCCGGAACCCGGGGCTAGTCGTTCCGTGACGGGGCCGATGGCGATCGTGCTGGCCGCTGGCTTGGGCACGCGCATGCGCTCCCAGCGGGCCAAGGTGCTCCATGCCGTGGCGGGCCGGCCGATGATTCACTATCCGGTGCTGGCGGCAAAGAGCGCGGGGTGCGCCAAGATCGTGGTCGTGGTAGGGCATCAGGCCCCGTAGGTCAAGGCCGCC
>JBFMAJ010000273.1:0-2331 GCA_040755775.1 Nitrospirota bacterium | reverse complement strand
AAGCCGGGGAGGGCGCCGCGGGAGCCGATCATTTTTGAGCTGGAGAGCGGACCGTTTCGGGGGCGGCCGATCGCGGCACGGCCGCGCGCCGCCACGGACGGCGCGTCCGGCCGGCTGCTGACGGACCGTGACAATCCCATCGAGTTGCTGGATGCCCCGGCGGCGGAAGCGATGCGGCTGGCCAACCGCCGCTACTGGGGTCAATGATCGTCGAGCGCGTTCGCCTTCAACGCGCCGAGCACGTCGTTGGCGACCTCTTCGACCGCCCGGCCGGTCACGTCGAGAATTCTCCAGCCGGGGTGCTGGGCGAAAAGCTCTTTGCTATAGGCCGTTTCCTTGAGAATGTAGTCCATGTCGGCGTATTCCAGCGCCATGCCGACCCGCACGGGCAGGTGGCGCAGCCGGGCTTTGCGGATGTGGGCCAGCCGCTGGGGATCGATCGTCAGGCCGAAAATCCGGCGCTGGTTGATCGTGAACAGCTCGGCGGGCGGCTCGATGCCGTAGACCAGCGGCACGTTGGCGACCTTCCAGCCGTCCCGGGCCAGGTAGATGCTCAGCGGCGTTTTGGTGGTGCGGGAGACGCCCACCAGCACGATGTCGGCCTCGTGCAGCGTCTGGGGGCTCTGGCCGTCGTCGTGCTTGACGGCGAAGTCGACGGCGTCGATCCGGCGGAAGTAATCGGCGTCGATTTTGTGCAGCAGGCCCGGCTGCGAGAGCGGGGAGCGGTGCAGGTGGGCGGCCAGGTGCGTCAGCAAATTCCCCATCAAGTCGATGGCGCCGACTTTCAATCGGACCGCCCGGCGATGCAGCAGCGTGCGCAATTGCGGCGAAATGATCGTGTAGACCACCAGCGCTTCCTTGGACGCCGCTTCATCGATCAATGAGATCACCTGCGCTTCCGTGCGGATGTCCGTGTGGCGCGTGACCAGCAGATTGGGCTTGCCGAATTGCGACAGCGCGGCGTTGACGACCTTTTCGGCCGTTTCGCCGGTCGCGTCGGAGGCGACGAACAGATGGCGCGCCTGCGGCTTGGGCTTTTTTTCGGCCATGGCGGCTCCGGGACAGCATAGCATAGATCGGCGACGGTTATCGAAAACTCCCGTCGCGGCGTCAATCCTTGCCGTCACCGTAGCCCTCTGGTCGGCCGCCTGCTCAACGCCGCCGCCGGACGACCGGCTGGTGATCGCGATCGAGAGCAGCCCGGTCACGCTCGATCCCCGCTTTGCGACCGACGCCTACTCGGAGCGGATCACGCATCTGCTCTACAGCTCGCTGGTTCACACGGACGCGGCCTTCCGCGTCGAGCCGGAGCTGGCCGAGCGCTGGGAGCAGCCCGACCCGGCGACCTACCGCTTCACTCTGCGCCGCGGCGTCCGCTTTCATGACGGCCGCGAGCTGACGGCCGAAGACGTCCGCTATACCTTCGCGTCGATCCTCGATCCGGCGACCGCTTCGCCCCATCGGGCAATCTACGAGATGATCGATCGGATCGCCGTGCCTGAGCCGTACGTGATCGAATTCCATCTGCGCGCGCCCCACGCGCCGTTTCTCGTCAATCTGGTGCGCGGCATCGTGCCGGCGCCCCTGGCCGACTCCGCAGGGCGGGATTTTTCACGCCGGCCGGTCGGCTCCGGCCCCTTCCGCTTCGTGCGATGGGCGGCCGACGAGCGGATCGAGCTGGCGGCCTTTTCCGGCTATTACGGCGGCGCGCCCGCGATCGGCGGCATCGTCGTGAAAATCGTGCCTGAAGAGACGATCCGGCTGCTGGAGGTGCAAAAGGGCAATATCGACCTGATTCAGAACGCGCTGCCGCCGGAGATGCTGCCGGGGCTGGACGCCGACGGGCGGTTTCGCGTGCTGGCCGCGCCGAGCACGACCTACACCTATCTGGGGTTCAACCTGCGCGATCGTCGCCTGGCCGACCGGCGCGTGCGGCAGGCGCTGGCGCATGCGATCGACCGATCGGCGATCATCAAGGAGTTGCTGCGCGGGCAGGCCGTCGAGGCGACCGGTCTGCTGGCGCCGGCTCATTGGGCCTACGAACCGGCCGTCGCCCGCCATGACTACGATCCCGGCTGGGCTAGGGCGCTGCTCGACGCGGCCGGGCTGCCCGACCCCGACGGCGACGGGCCCGCATTGCGCACGACCTTCGGTTTCAAAACTTCGCACAACGAGCTGGCCCGCCGGATCGCCGAAGTGATCCAGCAGCAACTGGCCGACGTGGGCGTCGGCATGACGATCCGCAGCCATGAGTGGGGGACCTTTTACGCCGACATCAAGTCGGGCAACTTCGAGCTCTACACCCTGTCATGGGTCGGCATCGTCGAGCCG
>JBFMAJ010000272.1:0-2340 GCA_040755775.1 Nitrospirota bacterium | reverse complement strand
CCGCGGCCAATGCCCCCCCGAATCCCGATACCGCGCCTTCAATCGTCTTGTGGGGGCTGATCCTCGGCGCCAGGGGATGCGCGCCCCATGCGCGGCCGCCGAAATAGGCCGCGCTGTCGGTCAGCCACGTGACCGCGACCACAAAAAGCACGAGATTCGGCCCGCCCGGCAGGGCCCGCAGGAGAATCAGATGGCCCAGCAACCCGCCGATATAGAGCGCGCCGGCGGCCATCATTACGGCGCCGGGGAAGAGCCGATGCCATTCCCAGAGCCCGGCGCCGATGCACGCGACGATGAACAGCGAGAAACCCAGAGACGGAAGAAACCGAATCGATAGATAGAGCGCGGGCAGAGCAAGCGCTGCGACGAAAAGCCGGCGACCGATCACGGTCATCCCGCCTTAGCCGGCGGGACTTCGGTGTGCTGCTCGACGCGGCCGAAGCGCCGCTCCCGGCGCTGATAGTCCGCCAGCGCCAGCAGCAGCTCGCGTCGATGAAAATCGGGCCACAGCGTTTTCGTGAAGTACAACTCGGCGTACGCGGCCTGCCACAACAGAAAATTGCTGATGCGGAATTCGCCGCTGGTGCGGATGATCAGATCCGGATCCGGCAGGCCGCCGGTGGTCAGGTAGCGGGAGAACAGCTCGTCGGTGATCTGATCCGGCGCGATCTGGCCGGCCTGGACATCGGCGACCACGGCGCCGATCGCATCGATAATTTCCGCGCGGCCGCCGTAATTGAGCGCCAGATTCAGGACCATCGCGTCATAGCCGCCGGTTTCCTGCTCGACGCGGCGGATCCAACGCTGCACCGACTGGGGCAGCTCGGCGACGCGGCCGATCGCGCGAAACCGGATCTGGTGCGTTTTCAACGTTTGCACTTCCTCCCGCAGGTAGTGTTCCAGCAGCGCCATCAAGTCGCGCACCTCGTGCGCCGGCCGCTGCCAATTCTCGCTCGAGAAGGCGAACATCGTGAGCACGCCGACGCCGAGTTCCCGGCACGACTCCACGATCTGCCGCGCGGACGCGATGCCCGCCCGGTGGCCGGCGATGCGGGGCAGCCGGCGCGCCTGGGCCCAGCGCCCGTTGCCGTCCATGATGATGGCCACGTGCCGCGGCAGCGCGCCGGCCCGCACCGAAGCCAATAACTCGTCATTCTCCATCATGGTCATCCCCGCGGCACCGCGTAGAGCAGCACCCGGCTCGACGTGGCAAAGAAGTCCTCAAGCACGGCGGCTGTAAACGTCGGATTGGCCAGCACCAGCACCTGCGCGCCGCCGTCCGTTCCCGCGCGGACCAGGCCGATGTCGGCAATGACGCCCTCCACCCGGGGAATCACCCATTTTTGCGCCAGCCGGCCGCCGTCCCAACCCAGGGCAAACACCTGCCCATACTGATACCCCCTGATCCGTTCGATTCGCTTGGTCAACGGAACGTTCTTGGGCACCATCACGTCGAGCGCGCCGTCGCCGTCCACGTCGGCGACCAGCATGCGCGCCGGCACGCGCGCGCGCGCCGGCGGGGAATCGCTTCCCCGGGTGATGCCGCCGGGGATATAGTCGATGAAGGACTCCACGCCGCCGAACCGTTCTTCGCTGGCCCCCAGGCGCTCCCCCGTTTCATCGAGGACGATGAGGAGATCTTGCGGGTCCAGGTAGAGCAGCTCATCGCGGCCGTCCCGGTCAAGGTCGGCGAGAATAAAATCATAAATCCCCACCGAGGGCGGCAGCGCCATGGCGTCGCCTTCCTCGTATGCCAGGCCCGTCCAGCGAAGCCGGACGACCTCCCCGGCAAACGGCGCGGTCAGCGCTCGCCGCTGGGCGAGCAGCCGCGCCGGCTGGCCGGGCGCCGCAAGCACGCGAAAATAATAGGGCTGGTGCTCGGCGACGGGCGTCAACCGCCCGCCCTGCCACGCCAGCGCGTAGGAGTCGAGCCGGTCGCCGACCATCGCGGTGACAAACAGTTGCGGCCGCCCCAGCCCGTGAATGTCGGCCGAGTCCAGCGCCAGGTGACGCCGCCGCGGCTGATCGTCCGGCTCTTCGGCCAATAACGTCGGCGGCTGCTCGTCGATCCGGTCGGTCAGCCGGTAGACGCGGAGCCGGTTCCCGTCGCTGACCACCAGTTCCTCGACGCCGTCCCGGTCCAGATCGCCGATGACCGCATGCTCCGCCCGATAGGAAAATTTCGCTTCACGAACCGCCCGGCCGCCGCGGGCCGCCAGCGTCTGGAGCACGGGGTCGGAGACGTCGCGCGGAAACTCCTCGGGTTTCACCTGCAACGGCGTCTCGACGGCGTCCAGCACGCGGCCGGTTGTCGTTTCCACGACGGCGACCGCGCCGATG
>JBFMAJ010000271.1:0-2353 GCA_040755775.1 Nitrospirota bacterium | reverse complement strand
ACACTAGTAATAGTACAAACATTAAGCCAATACTACTAGCTCGAGCTAGAGCGGCTTCAAAATTGACAGGCCGAGTGTCACGTGCTACGTTGCTGCAATGACGATTTCCCGGCGTGCGCTGGTTGTTGTCATCGGCGCCGCGTTGCTCGCCGGCTGGGTGTGGGGCTGGCGCGCCTGCACGGAAATAGATAATACCAAGATTCTTCGCGTGATCGAAGACGGGCGCGAGGCGATTCAGGACAAATCGATCCGCGGGGTGATGGGGTTGCTGGCCCCAGATTATCGCGACAATCTCGGCCTCACGGCCGAGAGCGTCAAGCCGATGCTGCAGCGGCTCTTTCTGGGCGTGGAGGCGATTCAGATCGATCTGGCCAATCTCTCCCCGCCCGCCATCCACGACGGCACGGCGGAAGTCTCGCTGGACGTCGCCGTCTCCGGCTCGCTGCAGGGGCAGCCGATTTATCTGATGGGCACGCCGGGCAAGCGTGCGCGCGTCACGCTGGCGCTGGTCAGGGACGATCGCCGGTGGCTGGTGCGCGAAGTGCAGGGGCTGCGGTTGCCGGAGCTGGAGTAGCGCAAGCGCGCGATCGTTTCAGTGCCGCCACGTACTGATCCGCCTCGCGCGTGGGCTTTGGAATGCGGTAGCCATCGCAGCAGGCCAGTGTCCACGTGATCGCTTCCTCCAGCGTGATCCGGTGGCCGGGCGACACAAAGAGCGGCCGCACGTTGGCGCGCGTGCGCACGACGGCGCCGATCACTCGTCCATCCAACGAGAGCGGGCTGTGCGAGCCGGTCGCGCCATCGGGCATCGTATAGCCGCCGACCAGGCGGCTTTTGGCGCAGCCGATCGTCGGCCGATCGAGAATGAGCCCCAGATGGCTGGCGATGCCCAGGCCGCGCGGATGGGCGATCCCCTGCCCGTCGCACAGAATCAGCTCGGGCTCCGTCCGCAGTTGCTCGAAGGCGCGCAGCAAGATGGGCGCTTCGCGGAACGAGAGCAGGCCGGGGACGTAGGGAAAGGTGAGCGGCCCCTCGGCCCAGACGCGCTCGACCTCCCGCAGCGTCGCCGAGCCCTCCCCCGGCTCCACCCGGTAAACAATGACGCCCGCCAGGCCGAGGCCCCGCTCATTGTCCAGGGCCATGTCGGCCCCGGCGATGTAGCGCACCGGGCCGGCCAGCGGCGCCAGCGCCACCTGCCGGGCCAGCGCCCGCTGCAGGGCGATCGCCTCGGCCGGTGTCACATTCCAGTCATGCAGCGCGCGCGAGCGCATCAGCGAAACTCAGGCGCAGCGCCGGGCGATTCAATCGCCTGCAACGCGTCGTCGATGCGCCGGAAAAAGGTGGCCAGCTCGGCCGATTCCAGGTAGTCGGCCGCCTGCGCCGCGCCTTCGCGCCGCGGATAGTAGACCCGGAACCATTCGGCCTGGGCGTCGCAGCAGAGCTGCCAGAAGGTGGGATCGCGCGGCATGATCACGGTCGCGCTCTGGGCCACGATCGCGCGGAGCTGCGCCACTTGCTCGGGCGCCAGCTTGCGGCGCGCGCCGAACACGGTTCCATCGTACCCGATTTCAAACAATCGCTGGTCGCCGGCGCTGGTGCGTGTCAGGCGCGCCACCCGGTCGAACGGCCGGTCGCCGACCGGCCCCTTCTTCCACAGCCCCAGCCGCTGCTGCCGGGCCGAATGCTCCAGCCTGCTCCATTGCTCCCGGTCGACGGCCTCCATCGGACCGGTCACCTGCTCCTGATAGAGCAGTCCCTGCGACACCAGACCCGTGCCCAGCGCCACGCGGTCCTCGCCGCAGAGCGAGAGGGCGGAGCCGGCCAGATCGGCCGTGACCGAGCGCCCCTCCAGGTGGCGCTTCAGATGGTCGAGCAGCTCCTTCGTGAGGGCGAAATAATCGGGCTGCTCCGGCGACGGCGCGGACAAGAAGAGCTGGGGGCTGGCCAGCTCGACCACTTTGCCGTCATCCAGCCGCAGCGTCCGTTCATTGAGCAGCTGCGCCACCGTCACCCGGCTGTCGCAGGCGGCCGGTTGCGGCAGGGCGCTCGGCCCCGCCGCGGCGCAGCCGTACAGGCCGGCGGACAGAATGAGCGGCAGGAGGATGATTGATCGCACGGAGTATGGCGCCTTTATCTTTTGCGAACTGCGGCTTACCGGCCCGTCCGGCGGGACGACCGGCCCGATGGAGGCTTGACGAGGCGAAGCGGGCCCGTTCGCGGCGCAGCGCGGCCCTGCTTGCCGGCCGCCCCCGCCTGCCGGACGGGCAGGCGCGTGCGCTCGCCGGGCGGATTCAAATAGCCCAGCTTGAGCTGGCCCGACGCCAGCAACTCGTTGGCCGCCTGGTAGCGTTCC
>JBFMAJ010000270.1:0-2435 GCA_040755775.1 Nitrospirota bacterium | reverse complement strand
GAGAGTGAACCCAGCCCCAATCCCGCACCAAAAACTATTCTTTCAAGACCCATCATATCCTTGAAAAACGGGAACAGTGATAAAATCATGCAACCGAGATGAACGGCAAGCCATGCTAACCAGGCAGCCACAATCAGAGACAACACCACCTTGCCCATATAGGGGTGAAACCAATATCCTCCCATCAGCCACTGATCAATCCTCCAGGCTGGATGGTGCCACGAGATGGGCGATGCTTGGAAAAAGTGCCAGCATACGAACAGGCTCCAGAGCAGGAGCGCAGGAATGACAATCCGGGGCGGAAGCCTCCACGAGAGAAACATTCGAGGCGGTTCCTCCGGCATCTTATGGGATTGGGACGATCCTTGGGTTCAATGAGAAACGGTGCTTAAGCATGTACTGTACTTGAGTGCCGGGAGGGGCTTGTCCCGAGGCTCTAGGCCGAGGGAGAGTTGATGATGCCTTCCACACGAAAATTAAAATCATAGGTCCTCGCTCCGCTCGGACCACTTTTTCTTGGCTACACGGCCAAGAAAAAGTGCCGGGAGGGGGAGTTGAACCCCCACGGAGCCAGGCTCCACGAGATTTTGAGTCTCGCGCGTCTGCCAGTTCCGCCATCCCGGCGTGAATGCGCGAAACTATATCACAATTTCGGTGCCGATGCCTTTGTCTGTAAACAGCTCCAGCAGCAGCGCGTGGGGCACGCGGCCGTCGATGATGTGGGCCTTGGTCACGCCGCCCTCCAGCGCGTCCAGGCAGGCCTGCACCTTGGGGATCATGCCGCTGGAAATCGTCCCCTTGCGGATCAACCGCTGCGTGTCCTTCTTCGTGATCGTCGGGATCAACCGGCCCTTGTCGTCCTGGATGCCCGCCACATCGGTCAGCACCAGCAATTTTTCCGCCCGCAACGCGGCGGCGATCGCGCCCGCCGCGCTGTCGGCATTGACGTTGTAGGTCTTGCCGTCGACGCCGCCGGCGACCGGTGCAATGACCGGGATGAAACGCGCCGCCTCCAGACCGCGCAGCACGTCCGGATCGACGCCGTCGATCTCGCCGACCAACCCCAGATCAGCCCCCGATGATTTGCCGGCCGCTCGCACCGGCCTGGCCACCAGCAGCGGCCCATCCTTGCCGGTAATCCCCACCGCCCGGCCGCCGTGGCGATTGATCAGCGCGACAATCTCGGGATTGAGCATGCCGCCCAGCACCATTTCGACGATCCCGACCGTCTCGGCGTCGGTCACCCGCAGCCCGCGCACGAAGGTGGGCTCCTTGCCCAGCCGCTTCATCATCTCGCTGATCTGCGGCCCGCCGCCGTGCACGATGACCGGGTGCAGGCCGACGTATTTCATCAGCGCGATATCCTCGGCGAAGCGCTCCTTCAGCGAAGGATCGACCATCGCCTTGCCGCCGTATTTGACGACGACGGTCTTGCCGGCGAAGGCCCGGATGTAGGGCAGGGCCTCGACGAGCACGTCCGCGGTCTTCATCGCTTTGTCCATCGTCCGTCCCTCGTTAGAGGATGTACCGGCTCAAATCCTCGCTCTTGACGACGTCGGCCAGCCTCCGCCGCACGTCCTCCCCCGTCAGCGTGATCCGCCGGCCCTGCTGCTCCGGCGCCTCGAAGGAGATCTCTTCCAAGAGCCGTTCCATCACGGTGAAGAGCCGGCGGGCGCCGATGTTCTCGGTCCGCTCGTTCACCTGCACGGCCGTCTCCGCAATCGCCCGGACGCCGTCCGGCGAAAATTCCAGCGTCACGCCTTCCGTCGACAGCAGCCCGACGTACTGGCGGATCAGCGAATTTTGCGGCTCGGTCAGAATCCGCACGAAATCGTCGGTCGTCAGCGGTTCCAGCTCCACCCGGATCGGGAAGCGGCCTTGAAACTCCGGGATGAGATCGGACGGCTTGGCGACGTGAAACGCGCCCGCGGCGATGAAGAGCATCTGGTCCGTCTTCACCGCGCCGTACTTGGTGTTGACGGTCGATCCCTCGACGATCGGCAAGAGATCGCGCTGCACGCCCTCGCGCGACACGTCGGGGCCAGCGGCCCGCTCCCGTCCGGCGATCTTGTCGATTTCGTCCAGAAAGACGATGCCCGACCGCTCCGCCCGCACGATCGCGTCCCGAACCACTTCTTCCATGTCGATCAGCCGCTGCGCTTCCTCCTGCGCCAGCGCCTGCAGCGCTTCCGGCACCTTCAGCCGGCGCTTCTTCTTTTTGCCCGGCATCAGGTTGCTGAGCATCTCCCGCAGGCCGATCTCCATCTCCTCCATGCCGCCGATGTTCGAGATAATGCCCACCGGCATGCTTTTTTCGCTCGTTTCCAGCTCGACGGTGCGCTGGTCGAGTTTGCCCTCCTGCAATTGCCGACGCAACTGCTCCCGCGCTTGCTCGTAGCTTTCCGACGGCGCCGGCGCGACGTGTTCCGCGCGCG
>JBFMAJ010000269.1:0-2456 GCA_040755775.1 Nitrospirota bacterium | reverse complement strand
GCCCGGTCGCATGGATTTCTCGATCCGGTCGCGATCCGGGCGCGCCTGAACCGTTTCGCTCAGCCGTCCGAGGTGGCCGAACCGCTGGAATTGCTGCGGTCCGGCATGGTGTTCCACGCCAGAGGGCTGATCAACACCCGGGCGATCCAGCATAACCTCGATTGGATCTGGCCGTTTTGGGTGGAACGGCAATTCAACCCGGCCGACCCCGCGTTCATCCCGCGGGCCTTCTCCATGACGCACGTCAACCTGACCCACCGGAATTGGACGGCGGTCGGCGTGCCCGGCGTCGATCAGCTGCCGATCGTGGATCCCCGGGGGCTGGTGACGCCCTTCTGGGACGGTTGGTCGTTGGACGGCTGGATCGTCGCCGAAGACGGCCGCGCGCTCATCCCGTCCCGGCTGGCCGCGGTGCGGCAGCGGCTTCGCTGGGAGGACGGCGTCTCGGTGGAGACACTCGCTGATCAGAACGGGCTGTCGCTGGCCTCGTGCGTCGACGTCACCCTTGACGAGGGCGGAACGGCCTGCCGCCTGCGCGTGCGCGCCCTTGCCGATGCCAAAGCCTGGGCGGTGATCGCGCTGCGGCCCTACAATCCCGAAGGCGTCAGTTTCATCCACGAAGTGGGGTTGGCGCCTGACCGCTCCGCTTTTATCGTAGATGGCGCCGTCCGGATTGAATTCGGCGCGCCGCCGGAGCGGCACGCCTTCTCGTATTATCGGATGGGCGACGTCGGCAGCCGCTTGCTGGCGCCGGCGGCGCAGGAGCGGATCGAATGCGACGTGGGCATGGCCACGGCCGCCGCGTTGTTTGCGCTGGAGCCCGGGCAGCCGAGGGAGATCGCCGCGAGCGTCCCGCTGGCCGGCCGGAACGCGCACCCGGTGAACCGCTCGAGCCGCGTGGTCGACGAGCGGTGGGCCGATGCGCTGCGCGGCTGCAGTCTGCTGCGAGCGCCGGATACGCGGGCGCAATTTCTGTATGAAGCCGCGCTGCGTTCGATGATCCTGCATACGCCGGGCGACGTGTATCCCGGTCCCTATACCTACAAGCGGTTCTGGTTCAGGGACGCCGCCTTCATCGTGCACGCGTTGCTCTGCGCCGGGCTGATCCAGCGGGCCGAATCGCTGCTGGATCGTTTTCCCGGCCGCCAGCAACGGTCCGGCTATTTTCATTCGCAGGAAGGCGAGTGGGACTCCAACGGCCAGGTGCTCTGGATCATGGAGCGGTTTTGCCGGCTGGCGGGCCGTCCGCCCAAGCCGGAGTGGCTGCCGGCCGTCACACGCGGCGCGGAGTGGATTGTGCGCAAGCGGTTGCCGGATGGGCTCGATGTCGCGCACGCGGGGCTGTTGCCCGCCGGCTTCAGCGCCGAGCACCTGGGGCCGAACGATTATTATTACTGGGATGATTTCTGGGGCGTGGCCGGACTGCGCGCCGCGGCCGATCTGTTGGTCCTGTCGGGAGAGGCGGAAGAGGCCGAGGGGTTTCACCGCGAGGCGGCCGTGCTGATGGCGGCGATCGAGCGGAGCCTCGAAAAAATGGCCGACCGGCGGGCGCAGCCGGGCATCCCCGCGTCGCCCTACCGGCGGATGGACGCGGGCGCGATCGGCTCGCTGGCGGCGGGCTATCCATTGCAACTGTGGCCGGCCCGGGATCCCCGGTTGTTGGACACGGCGGAGCTGCTGCTGCGGGACTATTCGGTCCTCGGCGGATTTTTTCAAAACATGATCCATTCGGGCGTCAATCCTTACCTGACGCTTCATCTCGCGCAGGTGCTGCTGCGCGCGGGCGACCCGCGCTGCATCGATCTGACGCGGGCGGTGGCCGAGCTGGCGTCACCCACGGGCCAGTGGCCCGAGGCGATCCATCCGGGCACGCGCGGCGGCTGCATGGGCGACGGGCAGCACATGTGGGCCGCGGCGGAATGGGTGCTGATGATGAGGAACAGCTTTATGCGGGAAGAAGCCGAGCGCCTTGTGCTGGCTTCCGGCATTCCGGATGCCTGGCTCGCATCCTATGAGCCGATGTCGTTCGGCCCGGCGCCCACGCCGCACGGCGAACTATCGGTCACGATCGAATCGGAAGAGCAGCCCGGAAGTCCGGCCACCATCGTCTCCTGGCAGGGGCGCTGGCGCGGCCCTGCGCCGACGATTGAAGTCCGGCTTCCGGGCCATGAGCCCGTGATCTGCGCCGGGGGCGAGGACCGTGTCAGCGTGACAAGGCGACCACCGTCATGAACATTCTCATGATGACGAATACATTTACGCCGCACACCGGCGGCGTGGCGCGTTCGGTCGAGTCGTTCACGGCCGAGCACCGGCGGCGCGGCCATCGCGTGATGGTCATGGCGCCGGCGTTCGACGGCATGCCCGAGCGGGAGGAGGATGTCATCCGGGTGCCGGCCGTGCAAAAATTCAACGGGAGCGATTTTTCCGTGCGGCTCCCGATTCCCAGCTTTCTC
>JBFMAJ010000268.1:0-2481 GCA_040755775.1 Nitrospirota bacterium | reverse complement strand
CCGGCAGTTCGCCGGAGGGAAATTGCACGTCGACGACCGGCCCGATGACCTGAATAATTTGCCCCTGTTTCACGAGTCCACCCCTTTACGTCGAGCGAAGCGAGACGTTATATCCGATGTTCAGCACCGTTTTGATTACCGTAAGGCTTCTGCGCCGCCGACGATATCCATTAACTCCTTGGTGATGGCGGCCTGCCGCGTCTTATTATAAATCAGCGTGAGCCGGCCGATCATCTGGCCGGCGTTGCGGGCGGCCGAGTCCATCGCCATCATCCGCGCCCCCTGCTCGCTCGCGGCCGACTCCAGCAGCGCGCGAAAGAGCTGCACGGCGACCGACCGCGGCAGCAGCTCCGTCAACAATTCTTCTTCTTCCGGTTCGTAGGTGTAGCTGCCCGTTTCGGTTGTCGCTGGCGCCGGCTCCGTCGTCTGCCCAATGGGTAGCAACACCCGGCTGGCGGGCCGTTGAGAGACGACCGAACGAAACTCGGTGAAGAGCAGCCGCACCTCGTGCCGCTGCCCCGAAAGAAACGCGTCAATCAATTCCTGTGCGATGGTCCGCGCCTGCTCGAATTGCAAGGGCAATTGCACCCAGCTCTTGGTGATCGGCCAGGGCCGCCGGCGGAAAAAGTCGCGCGCCTTCCGGCCGATCGTCGTCAGGGAGATCTTTTTGCCGTCGGCCTCCAGCCGGCGGGCAAGCTCGATCGTCTGGCGGAACAGTTGCGCGTTAAACGAGCCGCACAGGCCGCGATCGGAGGAGATGACGACCAATTCAACCTTATTGCCGTCGCTGGGTTGCAGCAGCGGATGGGCGTTGGCGTTGACGCGCCGGCTCAATTGCGCGAGCAGCGCCGTCATCTGATCCGAATAGGGCCTGGCGGCGAGAATGCGCTCCTGCGCCCGGCGCAGTTTTGACGCCGAGACGAGCTTCATCGCCTTGGTGATCTTTTGCGTATTCTTCACGCTGCCGATGCGGCGGCGGGTGGCTTGCAGGCTGGGCATGCGCGACTCAGGCGTTCAGCTTTGCAAAATGTCCTTTGTACTCGTTCAGGAACGTTTTCATCTTGCCGATGAGTTCGTCATCGAGCGCCTGCTTTTTGGCCAGTTCGTCTTCCAGCGCCCTGCCCCGCTCATCCAGCGCCCGCAGCAGCCCGCGCTCGAAGGCCTGGACTTTCTCCGTGGGAATGTCGTCGACGTACCCATTGATGCCGGCATAAATGATGATGACCTGCCGGGCCATCGACAGCGGCTCGTACTGCGGCTGCTTGAGCAGCTCGACCATGCGGGCGCCGCGGGCCAGCATCGCCTGGGTCGCTTTGTCCAGATCGCTCCCGAACTGGGCAAATGCGGCCATCTCGCGGTACTGGGCCAGATCAAGCCGCAGCGTGCCGGCCACCTTCTTCATCGCCTTCGTTTGGGCCGAGCCGCCGACGCGAGAGACCGACAGCCCTACGTTCACGGCCGGCCGGATGCCGCTGTAGAAGAGGTCGCTGGCCAGATAGATCTGCCCGTCGGTGATCGAAATCACATTGGTCGGAATGTAGGCCGACACGTCGCCCGCCTGCGTCTCGATGACCGGCAGCGCCGTCAGCGAGCCGCCGCCCAGCTCCTTGCTGAGCTTGGCCGCCCGCTCCAGCAGACGCGAGTGGACATAAAAGACGTCGCCCGGGTAGGCTTCGCGCCCCGGCGGCCGGCGCAGCAGCAGCGACAGCTGCCGGTAGGCCGTGGCATGCTTGGACAGGTCGTCGTAAATCACCAGCGCGTGCTGCTTGTTGTCCCGAAAATATTCGCCCATCGCGCAGCCGGCGTAGGGCGCCAGAAACTGCAACGGCGCCGGGTCGCTGGCGCTGGCCGAGACGACGATCGTGTAGTCCATGGCGCCGGCGTCCTGCAGCGTTTTCACCACCCGGGCGACGGACGAACGCTTCTGGCCGATCGCCACGTAGATGCAGAACATGTTCTGGCCTTTTTGATTGATGATCGTATCGATGCCGATCGCCGTCTTGCCCGTCTGCCGGTCGCCGATGATCAGCTCGCGCTGCCCCCGGCCGATCGGAATCATCGCGTCGATCGCCTTGATGCCCGTCTGCAGCGGCTCGCGCACCGGCTGCCGGGCGACGATGCCCGGCGCGATCACCTCGATCCGGCGGGTTTCGGCGGCCTTGATGGGGCCTTTGTCATCGATCGGCTGGCCCAGCGAGTTGACCACGCGGCCTAAAAGCCCCGGGCCGACCGGCACCTCGGCGATCCGGCCCGTGCGCTTGACCAGATCGCCTTCCTTGATGCCCGTGTCCTCGCCCATTAGCACGGCGCCGACGCTTTCTTCCTCGAGGTTCAGCACGATGCCGCTGACGCCACCGGGAAATTCCAGCAGCTCGCCCGACATCGCCGCGTCGAGGCCGTAAAGTTTGGCGATCCCGTCGCCCACCTGGAGCACGGTGCCCACTTCGGCGGTATCGACCTTGCGGTCGAAGCCTTCGAGCA
>JBFMAJ010000267.1:0-2491 GCA_040755775.1 Nitrospirota bacterium | reverse complement strand
TCCGGCAGATGCGGCAGCGTCGCCTGCACGGCCAGCCACTGCCGATGGTCGATCGCCGGCGAGCCCGACACGTCCCGCCCCGCCGGCACGTCCCGGGCGACGCCCGACTGCGCGCCGACCCGGACCCGGTCGCCGATGGACAGGTGGCCGACGACGCCGACCTGGCCGGCCAGAATCACCCCCCGGCCCACGGACGTGCTGCCCGAGACGCCGGCCTGCGCCACGATGATCGAGCGCTCGCCGATCGTCACGTTGTGGGCGATCTGCACCAAGTTGTCGATCTTCGTGCCCCGGCCGATCACGGTCTCGCCCAGCGTGGCGCGGTCCACCGTGACGTTCGCGCCCAGCTCCACGTCGTCTTCGATCACGACCGTGCCGACCTGGGGAATTTTCCGATGCTCGCCCTGATGAAACGCGTACCCGAAGCCGTCGCTCCCCACGACCGTGCCGCTGTGAATGATCACCCGCCGCCCGATCCGGACCCGCTCCAGCACCGTCACGTTCGGATGGAGCAGCGAATCGTCGCCGATGACCGCGCCCGGACCGACGTAACAGCCGGGGTGAAGCGTGACGCGGTCGCCGATGACGGCGCGATCGCCGACCACGGCGAACGGATGGATGGAGACGTCGGCCCCGAGCGTCGCCTCCCGGCCGATCGAGGCCATCGGGCTGACGCCGGCCGCCTCGTACGGCCGGACGTAAAAATGGCGGACGATTTGACACATGCCGTAGTAGGGATCGTCGACCACCAGCCGGGCCGCGGCCGCGGGCGCCGTCTCCGCGTGGCGAGCGTTCAGGACCACGGCCGAGGCCTTGGTCGCCGCCAAGTCGTCGGCATACCGCGGATTGGAAAAAAAGGTGATCTGGCCGGACCGGGCCTCCCGGAGCGGAGCGATCCCGCTGATCAGCAACGAGTCGTCGCCGATCACCCGGCCGCCGACCAACGCGGCCAATTCGCGCAGCGTGGCCGACCGGGGAGTCATGGCTTCGGGGCCGACCCTCCGCTGGGCGACGGCTTGGCCGGCTTGCCCGAGTCGCCGGCGGCCATACGATCCAGCTCGGCGATGACGTGCTCGGTCAAATTCATCTGCTCCCGGGCGTAGAGCACGACGCCGCCCTCCGATTCCTTGTCCAGCACGATCGCGTACCCGCCCTGCTCGGCCACCCGCCGCAGGGCCTGCGACAGCTTGCCGTTGAACTCCTTGAGCACTTCGGCGCGCTTGTCCGAGACCTCCTTGCTCAACTCCCCCGCCTTCTTTTGGTAATTGAGCAGTTTCCGCTGGAAGGTTTCCTGTTTGTCCCGCTGGGCCTCCGGGCTTAAGACCGCCGTCTGTTTCTTCAGCTCCTCTTCCAGGCGGCGGATTTCCTCTTCATCGACGTCGATCACCTGTTGGCGGCTTTTCACGTACTGCTCCAGTTGCTCCTTGGACGCCCGCCCGATCTTGGATTGATCGAGCGCCTGCTGCGCGTCGACATAGCCGATCTTCAACTCCTGGGCCGCGACGGGGCCCGCCGCGACCATCGCCGCCACACTCACGAACACCAGCCAACGTTTCATGTGCTTCGCATCCTCCGCAAGATGATTAAAAGGGCGAGCCGATCGTGAACTCGACGGCGTTTCCCTTCTCGCCCGGTTTCGGTGACAAGTTGAATCCCCACTCGATCCGGATCGGACCGATCGGCAGATAGAGCCGGATGCCCGCCCCGACGCTGGTCCGCAGCTCCGTCAGCCGGATCGACTCGCCGAAATCGAACGCGCGGCCGGCGTCGAAAAAGAGCACGCCCCGGATCTTCGCTTCCGGCACCAGGGGAAACAGGTACTCCAGATTGAAGAGCAGCTCCTTGTTGCCGCCGATCGGCTCCCCGTTTTGCTGGGGCCCCGCTTCGCCGAAATCGAACCCCCGGACGGTGTCGATCCCGCCGACGAAAAAGCGCTCGCCCACCGGCAGCGTGCCGTCCACCTTGGTGAAATGCGCGTAGCCGAGCCGGCCGTGCGCCGACACCACCGTGCCCCAGACGACCGGGAAGAAGAAGACCGAATCGGCCACCGCCTTGTAAAAATGGTTACTCCCGCCCAGCGCGGTCCCGGCATAATCGATCGCGATCGAGTGGCGGCTGCCACGGGTCGGCGCCAGAAAGAAATCGCGGCTGTCACGCGCCAGCGTCAGCCGGATCGAGCTGGTCGTGCTGGTGCCCGCCTGCTCCACGACCAGCGGCGGCGCGATGAAATCCGTGGGATCCGGCGTGCTCAGATCGGGCTGCAAATCGAAAATATCCAGCTTTTGGAACGAATAGCCCACGCTGCCCGTGACGTATTCGGTGAAGGTTTTGCCGAACACCAGGCTGCCCCCTTTGCGCTGCTCCGAATAACTGTCGAAGTCCCGCTCCTGGTTGAAGATGCTGACCGAGGCGGAGACCGGATAGTCCAAAAAGTAGGGCTCTCGAAACGTTAAGGAGTAGCTCGAGCTTCGGCCGCCGATCTGCGCTTGCA
>JBFMAJ010000266.1:0-2497 GCA_040755775.1 Nitrospirota bacterium | reverse complement strand
GCCAAGGCGGAAGAGTTTCTGGCCAAACATCTCGGCGGGCGGTTCGAGCCGGTCGCGCCCGCCGGCGCCGCGCACTCGCCGGAGTGACGGGCATGGCCACGCCCGAATCCGCCGCGACCCCGCCGGCCGAGCCGGAGTGGGCCGCCTATACCGACGAGCAGTTGCTGGAGCTGCGCATCTGCGACCTGAAGCTGCGCATTGCCGGCACCGAATTGGAGGGCCGGATCCGGACGCTCTACCAAGAGCTGGACCGCTGCCGCATCGCTTTCAAACCGGTCTGCTATCTCGGCGACGAATGGTTTTGCCCGGAAGGCACCACCAGCATCGCCATTCCCTTCTACCTGGCCCACCCGCGCCTCAAGAAATTGGAAGAGCGCATGATGATGGAGGTGGAAGGCGGCACGGAGGTCTGGGCGCTGCGGCTGCTCCGCCACGAGATGGGCCATGTCATGAATCATGCCTATCTGCTCGAGCAGCGGCCGGAGTGGCAGAAGGTGTTCGGCTCCACGTCGATTGACTACTCCGAGTATTACCGGGCCCGCCCCTACAGCAAACGGTTTGTCCGCCACCTGGAGGACTGGTACGCTCAAAGCCATCCGGAAGAGGATTTCGCCGAAACGTTCGCGATCTGGCTGACGCCCGCGCTGGACTGGCGGCGGGCCTACCAGGGCTGGAAAGCGCTCGACAAGCTCAACTATGTCGACCGGCTGATGCAGGAGTTGGCGGGCCAGCCGCCGCTCGTCGTCTCACGGGAGAAAATGAGCGAGGCGTCGCGCCTGCGGTCCCGTCTCAAACTCTATTACGCCCGGCGGCGGCGCCTTTATGCCCAGTACCTGCCCGACTTCTTCGACCCCGACCTGCGCCGGCTGTTCGCCGACGCGGCGGCCGCGCCCGAAGCGGAACGGGCCGCGGCCTTTCTGCGCCGCAGCCGGAAGCAGATGCTGGAGGCCGTGGCCCAGTGGACCGGCGAGCCCAAATTCACGATCAACCGGCTGCTGCGCGCGCTGTCGGAGCGGTGCGCCGCGCTCGATCTGCGGCTGAGGGACGCGGCCGAGCCCACGGGCATGGCGATCGCCGCCTATCTGGCCTCGCTGGCCACCCACTACCGCCTCACGGGACGGCTCAAGCACTCGAAACGATGAAAAAACGACTCAACGTGCTGGTGCTGTTCGACGTGCCCGCTCCACCGGCGGCGCAGCCTGACTACAGCCAGGAGCTGACGACGCCCGACTGGAAGGCTGAAGCGGACGTGATCCAGGCGCTCAAGACCATCGGCCACGAGCTGCGGCTGCTGGGCGTGCATGACGATCCCGGCGCCATCATCACCGAAATTAAAGACCATACGCCCGACGTGGTGTTCAATCTCACCGAGGAATTCAACCGCCGCTCGGCGCTCGACCGGAACGTCGCCGCCCTTTTCGGCCTGCTGGACGTACCCTACACCGGCAACGGCCCCACCGGCCTGACGCTGTGCAAGAACAAGGCGATGGCCAAGGAAATTCTCGCCTTTCACCACATCAAATCGCCCCATTTCGCCGTCTTTCATCCGGGCGGGACAATCAAGCGGCCCAAGCGGCTCAATTTTCCGCTCTTCATCAAGCCGCTCAAGGACGAGGCCTCCTACGGCATTTCGCAGGAGTCGTTCGTCGAGAACGACCAGGCCTTCGAGGAGCGAGTCCGCTACATCCACGAGCGGATGAAGCAGGAGGCGCTGGCGGAAGAATATGTCGACGGCCGGGAGCTCTACGTCAGCATTCTGGGCAACCGGCGTTTGCAGGTGCTGCCGATCCGCGAAGTGGTCTTTTCAAAAATGCCGGAGGATCGCCCCCGCTTCGCCACCTTCAAGGCCAAGTGGGACGACGCCTACCGGGAACGTTGGGGTATCGAAAACCGGTTCGCGGAGCAATTGCCCGACGGCATGGAGGAGCGGATCGCGCGCGTCTGCAAACGGGTCTATCGCGCCCTGCACATGTGGGGTTACGGCCGGATCGACCTGCGCCTGACGCCGGACAACCGGATTTTCATCCTGGAAGCCAACCCTAATCCGAATCTCGCCTCCGACGACGAATTCGCCCAGTCGGCGATCAAGGCCGGCTACACCTACGAGAGCATGATCCAGCAGATGTTGCGCCTGGCCCTTTAGCGCCGCCGCCAGAGCATCAGCAGCTCTTTCCCCATCCGGCTCTCGTACGATCGCGGCACGCACTCGAATTCCAACGAAAATTTTGGCTTGAAGCGATCCAACAATTCTTCCCGCGTGGCGCCGAAGGGCGGGCCGGTCTCCGGCTGGATGTGATAGAAAACGCCCAGCAGATGGCCGCCCGGCTTGAGCAGGCTCGCCGCCGTCTCCATGTAGCGGTCGCGCAGCGACGGATCGATCGCGCAGAAAAAGGTGTGCTCGAACAGCCAATCGTACGGGCCGCGCAGCGGTTGGGGCAGATCGAAAAAATCGGCGCATTCGAAACGTAGGGGCGCGCCGCTGCGCGCCCCTACATCC
>JBFMAJ010000265.1:0-2504 GCA_040755775.1 Nitrospirota bacterium | reverse complement strand
GGGGAAAAGGTCTTTCCCTTGTCAGGCGAGGCGCTGTAGAAAATCCCGCTTTTACCTCCCCGTGCGGCATCCTCGGCCTTCCAGATGATGACCAGCCATTCGGGAGTTCTCTGGAGCTGCGTGAACTGCACCGGCCCGGTCCGGCCACGAAAAACGGTCATTGGCGATGAAAATGTCCGTCCGCCGTCGTTGGACCGCGAGAAGGCGACCCTCGTGTTCTCGCCGTCTCGTTCACTCCATGCGGCATAAACGGCTTCCCGGCCGTCGCCCGAGATCGCAGCCGTCGAGAGGGCGCGGTTTGACAGCAATGCGGGAGCCTTGAAGCTCACGCCGGCGTTTGTTGACACCGCCACGCGCAACCGGCCCTCGGTGGCCGAACGGGACGATTCAAGCCATGCCACGAAAACCCTGGCGCCCTCGACGATCAATTTGTGAGGATGCACAGACCCTGCCGTTCGAGCCAGCGCGAGCGGCTTGTCGAAGTGCGCCCCGCCATCCGTGGAGCGGGCCATGCGCAGGACTTCTCCATTGCCGGCGCGTTCAACCCAACAGAGCCATAGGCGGCCTTGCCAAGCGGCCATCAGGAGCGATGACGAATCGGCGGCCGCATGAGTCAAAACTTCCCGGGGTCCCTCAAACGCCAACTCGTCGCCTTGCGACCAGGCCAGCGCAATGCTGCGCCGGCCGCGAACACGAGGGCTCTCGGCGAGCCAGGCCGCATAAATTCGATCGTCATCCGCCAGAATGACGGGCAGGCCGGCTGCGTGGATGCCTTCAGCCAGACGGCGCGATCTCATCGCCTGGGCCGCCCTCTCATACGATGTGACGCCAATATGGCTTCCAGCCCCCTCGTGCTGAACCGACCAGATCAGATACAGACGCGCGCGTGTGGCCCACATGTGGAAGGGCAGGGGGCCAGGCGTCTTCCGAGAAAATGCCGTATCGGGAAGAATCTGTGCGCTGCCGAAACTGTCTCCTCCGTCCGTCGAAATTCTTAAGGCCAGGCCCGATCCCTCGGCGCCGCTCTCGAACCAGGCGACATAGACCTGACCATCCACGGCAATGACGCGGCCGAGCCATGAAAGACCGGCCGTCTCTGAAAGATTACGGGGCGGGGCGAAATCGAGGGCGGGAAGCACATCCGGCGCCGCCAGCATACCGGCCTGAAGAAGCACCGCACAGCCCATTCTCATAGACGCGTGCATCCGACGGCCCTTGCCTCCAAGGGAAGCGATCTCCCTTTCGCCACGGAGGAGCAAACATGCCTTGATTACCGATCTTTTACACAGCGAAATCCCTTATCAAACCCCGTATGCCAGTTTTCATCCCGCTGATCCATGGGAAGCAAATCCGGCGTATATCGATGGGCCGACCGGGCGAATGGACTTAACGGCGTATGCCATGAGCCGCCTCGGGCGACTCGCTGATGTTCCCCATACCCGCCGCGTTGGAGCTGATTCCCCGGGTACGCCTGATACCAGGAGGATGTCCACTCCCAGACATGTCCCGCCATATCATGGGCGCCGTAGGGGCTCACCCCTTCCGGATGGCTGCCCACCGGCTCGGCCCAATCACGGCCCGTCTCCAACGTATTCGCGCGGGAAAGATCATGCTGGTTTCCCCACGGCCAATGCCGGCCATCCGAACCGCGGGCCGCCTTTTCCCATTCCTCTTCCGTGGGAAGCCGCTTGCCCGCCCAGCGGCAATAGGCGTCGGCGTCGTACCAATCGGTGTCGGTCACGGGATGATTCTCCTGGCCGGGCGGCGGCAGTCCATTTTTCCAGTACGCCGGCATATAGGCCGTCTTTGTGCTGCGCATGTATTCCAGCCATTGTCCGTTGGTGACCTCAAATTGATCGATATAGTAGGTTTTCAGATAGACTCGCCGCTGGGGAAACTCATCAACCCCGACGTCGAACCCCACGGCGCCGTCTTCGGGGGTGCTTCCCATGAGGAAATAACCGGCCGGAACATAAACCATTCCGGGAGGGGCATGGGTCAAGGGTCCGGGGGCAAGGGTAAACACTGAGCAGGACGATAGAAGACCATATGCCACGATGGAAAAGCGGGCGTACCACGGCTTGACCCCTTGCCCCTTGCCCCTTGCCCCCATCATTTCACATCCTTCGCGCACCGCACGCCGTGATCGGGATGGTTCCACTTTGGCTCGACGGCATGGCGGTTGGCCGATCTGGAAAACGGTAATGCGGGAGCCCGCCATGAACCGCCTTTCAGGACCCGATACCGCTCGCCAAAGGCCGCCCGCTGCAATCGGCTCCCGCGATAGGCTTGATACCATGAAGCCGTCCACTCCATCGCATTGCCCGCCATGTCATGCACGCCGTATGGGCTGACGTCTTCCGGAAAGCTGCCCACCGGCACAGTCCACCCCATGCCGGCATCAAGGTTATTCGCCTTTTTTGGATCGAACCGGTCCCCCCAGGGCCAGGCACGGCCATCGGCGCCGCGCGCGGCCTTTTCCCATTCGGCTTCGGTGGGCAAGC
>JBFMAJ010000264.1:0-2546 GCA_040755775.1 Nitrospirota bacterium | reverse complement strand
ATATCGACGTCCGCTCGAAACGGGGCGCCGGAACCACGGTCTGGGTCTACCTGCCCCGATCGGCGCGCGAAGCCCCGGCCAAGGATGACGCGGAGATCCTCGTCTCCGGCCGCGGCCGGATCCTCTTCATGGATGACGAGGCCCCGATCAGGGAGTGCGCCGCCGAAATGATGCGCCACCTCGGCTATGCGGTCGTCTGCGCGCAGGACGGCCAGGAAGCCGTCGATGATTTTCGCAAAGCCTGGGACGCCAAGGAGCCGTTTGACGCCGTCATTCTGGATCTGACCGTGCGCGCCGGCATGGGGGGCAGGGAGGCCGTCCGGCGGCTGCGGGAGATCGACCCCCAGGTCAAGGCGATCGTCTCCAGCGGCTATTCCAACGATCCGGTCCTGGCGGATTTTCACCGCCACGGCTTCGCGCGGCACATCACCAAACCCTATACCGCCGAGAATCTCAGCCGGATTCTGGCCGACGTCCTCGGCAGCGGGTGGGCGCCCGCGCCGATTTCCGCCGCGTGACCACCAGGCCTTGACTAATGCCCCGTCACTACGGTAGGAGAGCCCATGCCATCACGCACACTGAGCGCCTGAAAATGGAATCGGTCAACTCCGCCGGTCCGCACTCCACCGCGCATGCGCAGGCGGCGCTCTATCAATTCGTGACCCGGCTGTGCCGCGCCGAGTCGTTGACGGAGGTGTACGACGCCGCCTTGGATGCGATGCTCAACGCGCTTCGCTGCGACCGGGCGTCCATCCTGCTGTGCGATCACGCCGGCGTCATGCGTTTTGTCGCCTGGCGCGGTTTGTCGGACGGCTATCGCCGGGCCGTGGAGGGCCATTCACCCTGGACGCCGGAAGACGCCGATCCACAGCCCGTGTGCATGGCCGAGGTCTCCGGAGCCGACATTGAGGACTCCCTCAAGGCCGTCGTGAGAGGGGAAGGTCTTGCGGCCCTGGCGTTCATTCCGTTGATGATCAACGGGAGGCTCCGCGGCAAGTTTATGACCTACTACAACGCGCCGCACGTTTTCACCAGCGAAGAAATCACTATCAGCCTGGCCATCGCGCAACAACTCGCGCTGAGTATTGCGCGCAAGCGGACCGAGGAATCGCTGCGGGAAAGCGAGGAGCGGCTGCGGTTGGCCCTCGATGCGGGCCGGATGGGCACGTGGGAGTGGGACATCAAAACGAACCGGGTCGCCTGGTCGCCCGGGCTTGAAGCGATCCACGGCCTGGCCCCCGGCGCGTTCGACGGCAGCTTTGAGGCCTATCGGAAGGACATCCACCCGGACGATCTGGAGCGGGTGCTCGCCTCGATCGCCGAGGTGGTGGAGCGCGGGCGGGATCATCAGATCGAATACCGGATCATCTGGCCGGACGGCAGCGTCCGCTGGGTCGAAGGACGCGGCAAGCTGTTTCGGGATCCGTCGGGGGCGCCCTCCCGGATGATCGGTGTCTGCACCGACATCACCGAGCGGAAGCGCATCGAGCAAGAGCTGCTCAAGGTCGGGAAGCTGGAATCGATCGGCGTGCTGGCCGGCGGCATCGCGCACGACTTCAATAACATTCTCACGGCGATCATCGGCAATCTCTCCATCGCCAAAATTTACTTGGGCCCGGAGCACCGGGCCTGCGGCCGGCTGGAGGAATCGCAAAAAGCCCTGCTGCGGGCGCAGTCGCTGACCCAGCAGCTGCTCGCCTTTTCCCGCGGCGGAAAACCGGTCATGCAGCCGGTGGCCATCGGCCAACTGCTGCGGGAGGCGGCCGGTTTCGCGCTTCAAGGTTCCAACGTCCGGTGCGAGTTTCTGATCCCCGACGATCTCTGGCCGGTCGAAGCGGATCCGGGGCAGATCAATCAGGCCGTTCACAATCTGGTGCTCAACGGCCGGCAGGCCATGCCCGGGGGAGGGGTCATCCGGATTCAGGCGTTCAATCTTGCCGTGGGGCCGGAAAACGGCCTGCCGCTGCCGAACGGCCGGTACGTCGCGGTGCGGGTCGCGGATCATGGCGCGGGGATCGCCCGTGAAGATCTGGAAAAGATTTTCGATCCCTTTTTCACCACCAAACCGGAAGGCACCGGGCTGGGACTGACCACCACCTATCGAATCATCAAGCACCACCGGGGACATATCGACGTCCAGTCCGCGGCGGGAGAGGGCGCTGTCGTCACCGTGTATCTTCCGCGCTCGGAACGCGCCATTCCCGCGGCCGCTCCCGCGAACGAGCGGCTCACGCCGGGCCGGGGACGGATTCTTTTCATGGATGACGAGGAATCAATCAGAAACTTTGCCTTCGACGTCCTGACCCATTTGGGATATGAGGCGGCCGTCGCGCAGGACGGCCGCGAGGCCATCGAGCTGTTCCAAAAAGCGAAGGAGCGGAGCCAGCCCTTCGACGCCGTCATTCTTGATCTGACCGTGCGCGCCGGCATGGGCGGCAAGGAGGCGGTCGCCCGGCTCCGCGAGATCGACCCGGCCGTCCCGGCCATCGTCTCCAGCGGCTATTCCAACGATCCCGTGCTGGCGGACTTCACCCGCTTCGGCTTCG
>JBFMAJ010000263.1:0-2580 GCA_040755775.1 Nitrospirota bacterium | reverse complement strand
GAGCAGCGCCAGGGTCTCGGCCGGCAGCGCGCTTCGCCAAAATGAACGGAGCGCCGGATGATGCAGGAGCGCGAAGGCCGATTTTTCTTCCAGATAGGTTTTCGGCGGCGGCGTCATGGCCACCAGCCCCTTTTTGGCGGCATACAAAAAAAGTTCGGTCTTGGGGATATTCTTCAAATCAAACAGTTCGAAGAAGCGGTAGAGCACGTCGATCCGCTCGGATCGTCCGTCAATGTCGCATTCCAATTGGTGTTCGGTGAAGCGGACCTCTTCGGGCGCCACGGTGACGGCCCGGTGGCCGCGTTGGCGCAATTGCGCCGCCAGCCAGCGCATCTCAGCCCGATAATCCTGCGATTCTTCCGAGACGACAATGGCCAGTAGGGGCGCAGCATGCTGCGCCCCTACGTCGGCATGGGACCGGTGTTGGGCAATGGCCGCACGGATCATGGCCCCGAAACCGTCAATCATGCCGTCGAGGCCGCCGATGATTCCGGTGGCCCCGCCATGTGTGTAGGCCCGCGCCAGGGCGGCGGTCAGGCCGATGCCGCCGGGCACGGCGTCCAATTCAGTCATCGCCAGGGCCGGGCCGGAGCGGGCCGTTTGCAGGGGCAGCGGAATCAGATCGGGGCGAATGACGCCGGGCAGGCGCGCTTTGAACCGGCTCATCCGGCCGTAATCGATGACCGGCTCCGGCTTTCCCTGGTCGAAATAGCGGCGGACCCACTCCGGCTGCTGCCCTTTGCGGCTGGCATGGTAGAGCTGGTTGACGGCGAGATAGAAGGCTTGCAGATGCGCGCCCAACTGCTCAAAGAAGGCGGCCTCGGCGGCGGAAAGCCAAAAAGGTGAAGCCGCCAAGCGCCATCTCTTCGTCGAGTCCGGCGCTGTGGCCGTGCCGGCGGCCGGCTGAAACAAACCAGCCTCCGTCAACTCCCGGGCCACGGCGCGGCAGCGCACGACATCGACCTCAAAAGAAGCGGCCAGCGCCGCTCCCGAGGCCGTTACTGGCGAGCGGGAACGATCATAGGTTTGCACGGACACGCGTGCTCAGCTTGGTGCAACGGGCTTAAACGGCGACAACCTTTTGAATTTCAGGGACTTTCGACTTGATCCGTTTTTCGATGCCCATGGTGAGGGTCATCGAGGAGGAGGGGCAGCCGCCGCAGGCGCCCTTCATGTGCACGGTCACGATGCCGTCGGGGGTGACTCCCACGAGGTCACAGTCGCCGCCGTCCATTTGCAGGGCGGGCCGGATCGAATCGATCACGGCCTGCACCCGCTCGGTCAGCGACGGAAGGGTGGAAGGGGGAGTATGAGCCGAATCCATCGTGCCAGCCTCCGGTGAATGTGGCTCATCTTAACATGCGTTCCGGGGTCAATCAAGCGCGAAGATGGCGCCGTTCTTGCGCCTCAGCCTGCTGATGCTGGCTGATCGCCCGGGCCAGCCGGTCGGGATAGTTGGTCAGCAGGCCGTCCACGCCGCAGCGCAGCAGTTGGCGCATCTGGAGCGGACGGTTGACCGTGTAGGGAAATACCTGCAGATGGTAGGCATGGGCCTGGCGGACCAGCGCCGGCTTGGTCCATTGCGCTTGAAGAATCAAAGCCCGAGTCTGGAGCGCTTTGGCCTCGGTAAAGTGTTCCGTCTGGACGCGGCCTTCCACCAGATAGGCCAGCGGCAGCTTGAGGGCCAGCCGGCGCAGCGCCCACAAGGCCTTGTGCGTGAACGATGAGCAGAGGACGCGCTCCTCGGCCTTCAGCTCGTGAATGATCGCCCAGATCCGCTCGGCCATCATCTGAAGCTGGCCCGGCCCGGTCTTGATCTCGACATTCACCACGATGCTCTCGGGCACGGCGTTCAGCGCGTCGGCCAGCGTCGGAATGCGCTCGCCGGCAAATTCGGGGGCGAACCAGCCGCCCGCATCGAGCTGTTGCAACTCGGCGACGGTCAATTCCTCCACGCGCCGGGGATCGCCCGCCGTGCGGGTCAGCGTGTGGTCATGCAGGACGACCGGCGCCTGGTCGCGGCTGAGCCGAACATCCAGCTCGATCATCTGGCAGCCCAACTCCACCGCTTTGCGGAAGGCCGCCAGCGTATTTTCCGGCGCATAGCCGGAAGCGCCCCGATGGGCGATCATGAGCGGCGAAACGAGCTGAGAGGGCTGCTGAAGAGCCATGTTGTGAGCCGTCGGATGAACTGCATCGAGCCTAGCATAGGGTGCCAAGGCTGTCAAAATATCCGGCCGACTGGCGCTTCACGGCAAAAGGGGTATAATAAAAAACGGCGTTTTGTCGTCACACCCTTTACCCAGAGAGGAGCGGCCCGTGCAACCGATGGGACAGCAGATTCAACTGGAAATCGATGAGCCGACAGCCCGGGGCATCTACGCCAATCTGGCCTTGATTGCGCATACCGGATCAGAGTTCGTCTTCGATTTCGTCTTTCTCACGCCGCAACAGCCCAAGGCCAAGGTGCTGGCCCGGATCATCTCCAGCCCCGGCCATACCAAGCAACTGCTGCTCGCCTTGCAGGAGAACGTGAAGCGTTATGAGGCGCAGTTCGGCGAGATCAAGGTGCTGCCCGAC
>JBFMAJ010000262.1:0-2580 GCA_040755775.1 Nitrospirota bacterium | reverse complement strand
GACGCGCCGCTGAATGACCGGGCGCAACCGGCCGAAGTCGCCGCCTTTGTCCAGGCCGCCGCCCAGCCAGATGATCGGCCGGTCGAAGCTGTCCATCGCCCGCATCACCGCATCGACGTTGGTGCCTTTGGAGTCGTTGATATAGAGCACGCCGCCGCGCTCGCCCACCGTTTCCAGGCAATGCTCCTGCCCCTGGAACGCCCGAATCGCCCGCTCGATCGCCTCGGCGGGTAGGCCGGCCGCCCTGGCCAACGCGGTTGCCGCCAGGGCATTCTGCAGCAGATGGCGGCCCGGCAGCCGGAACGCCTCCACCGGCCAGAGCGACTCGAGTCGCCCGTTCAAGCGGGCCGTCACGGTGCCGCCCTCGCACCAGATGGCGTCGCCGTGACCGCTCGCATCGGGCGGTGAATCCGGAAACCAAATCACCCGGCAGGGCAGTTCCCGGCCGATCGCCTCGGTCACCGGATCGGCCGCATTGATCACCGCCACGTCGCCCGGCCCGACGTTCAGGAAGAGGCGCCGCTTGGCCGCAACATAGGATTGATAGTCCGGGTAGCGGTCCAGATGATCCGGCGTCACGTTCAACAGCGCCGCGTAGGCCGGATGAAACGCCTGGATCGTCTCCAACTGAAAGCTGCTCACCTCGAGCACGACCAGCTCCCACGGGGCTGGCGGGAAGAGGGCGGTGGACAGGGGCGCGCCGAGATTCCCTCCGACGAACGTCCGCCGCCCGGCGGCGGCCGCCATCTGGCCGACCAACAGGGTCGTGGTGCTCTTGCCGTTGGTGCCGCTGATCGCCACGCAAGGCGCATCGATGAACCGGGCGGCCCATTCCAGCTCGCCGATCACCTCCAGCGCGCGGGCGGGCTGATTCGGCGAGGGGCGGCGCCGGGCGGCCTCAAGCAGCGGCAGATCGGTGGGCACGCCGGGGCTGACCAGCACCACATCGACGCCCGCGAGCAGCTCTTCGGCGTGCGAGCCCAAGACCAGCTCCACGCCCAACGAGCGCAATTCGGCCATCTCGGGGCCCAGGGCCAACTCCGCCTTCGCGTCGGTCAGCCGCACGGCGGCGCCCATCGCCACCAGCGCTTTGGCCGCCGCGATGCCGCTCCGGCCGCCCCCCACGACCAACGCCCGCTTGGGCACCGCGCGGTCCCGGCTCACGCCCTCATGCTCGCCGCCGGCCATGATCTCCTCGGCCCGCGCGCGTCCCCGTGTCAATCGAGTCGCCATGCGTCCGTTCACCGTAATTTCAACGTGCTCAAACTCAACAGCGCCAGCACCACCGCAATGATCCAGAAGCGGACGACGATCTGCGGTTCCGCCCATCCCTTCAGCTCAAAATGATGGTGCACCGGCGCCATCAAAAAAATCCGTTTGCCGCGCGACTTGTAGGAGACCACCTGGAAAATCACCGACAGCGCTTCGGCCACGAAGATGCCCCCGACCAGCACCAGCAGAAATTCCTGCTTGGTCATGACGGCCACCGCGCCGAGCGCGCCGCCCAGCGGCAGGGAGCCCACGTCGCCCATGAAGACCGATGCCGGATAGGTGTTGTACCAGAGAAAGCCGATGCAGGCGCCCAGCATCGCCCCGCAGAAGACGGCCAGCTCCCCGGCGCCGTCGATGTAGGGGATCAGCAGATAGTCGGCGAATTTTTTGTTGCCGACGACGTAGGCGACGATGGTGAAGGCCACCGTGGCCACCGCCAGCGGGCCGATGGCCAGGCCGTCCAGCCCGTCGGTCAGGTTGACCGCGTTGGAGGCGCCCACGACCACCAGGAGAATGAAGACCAGATACCACCAGCCCAAATCGGGCTGGACCGTTTTGAAGAAGGGCAGATTCAACGCCGTGGGATAACGCGCCGCCCAGGCCAGCAGCAGCGCAAAGAGGCCCGCCACGATCGCCTGCAATCCGAACTTGAGCCGCGGCGTCAATCCCTCGGACCGGCGCCGGATCGATTTCAGATAGTCGTCCAAAAATCCGACCGCCCCGAACCCGGCCACCACCAGCATCGCCAGCCAGATATAGACGTTCATGAGATCGGCCCAGAGCAGCGTCGCCAGCAGCAGCGACACCACCATGAGGATCCCCCCCATCGTCGGCGTGCCCGCCTTGCGCTGGTGGCTCTTGGGCCCTTCTTCCCGGATCTGCTGGCCGATCTGATAGCGTTGCAGCAGCCGGATCAGCGCCGGCCCGAAGAGAAAACTGATCGCCAGGGCGGTCAGCACGGCGTAGATCGTCCGGAACGTGATGTAGCGAAAGACGTTGAAAATCGCAAACTCCGTATGGAGCGGATAGAGCAGATGGTAGAGCATCAGCGCGCGGACTCCATGACCCCGTCCAACACCCGCTCCATCCGCGTGCTTCTCGAGCCTTTCACCAGGATGAGATCGCCCGCGCCCAGTTGGGCTTCCCGCAGCCACTGACGCAGCAGCGCCCGGGCCTCCTCCACCGTCTGGCACCGATGCACCGCGCCGGCCGCCATGCCGGCCGCCGTCGCGCCGGCGGCCATGGCCGCCGCCAGCGGCCCCACGGCCACCAGCCTGAATATGCCAAGCGAAGCGGCCGCCGCCCCCA
>JBFMAJ010000261.1:0-2636 GCA_040755775.1 Nitrospirota bacterium | reverse complement strand
GCCACCTTCTTGCAGCGGGCGTACGACCAGATTCTCCATGATGTCTGCATCCAGAATCTGCCGGTGGCCTTCTGCATCGACCGGGCGGGCATCGTCGCCGAAGACGGCACCACGCACCACGGTATTTTCGATCTGGCCTTCCTGCGCCACATCCCCAACATGGTCATCATGGCGCCCAAAGATGAAAATGAATTGCAACATATGATCAAAACGGCCGTCGAACACCCCGGCCCCATCGCCGTGCGTTATCCCCGCGGCAGCGGGTTGGGCGTGCCCCTGGATCCGAATCCGGTGGCGCTCAAAATCGGCAAGGGCGAGCTGCTGCGAAACGGCGACGATCTAGCCATCATCGCGCTGGGCAGCCGGGTGGCGCCCGCGCTGGAAGCGGGCGAGCGCCTGTCGCAAGAAGGCATTTCGGCCAGCGTGGTCAACGCCCGTTTCGTGAAACCACTGGACCGTGATCTCATCTGCTCAATCGCGGCCCGCTGCAAACATATTCTCACGGTTGAAGAACACGTCGTGCAGGCCGGCTTCGGCAGCGCCGTGCTGGAGTTGCTGGCCGCGGAGGGTTTGCTCGGCGGACTGAAGATTCATAATGTCGGCATCAACGATGAATTTCCGGATCAGGGTCCCCAGGCGCTGCTGCGCCAGCACCACGGATTAGACGTGGAAGGCATCCTTCGGGCCGCCCGGACGCTCCTCGGCACCGCGCCCCGCCAGGCCCCGGCGCTCAGGTAGCCGCCATGCAGATCGCCCGCAGACCGACCCGGCAGATCGCCGTCGGCAACGTGAAAATCGGCGGCGGCGCGCCGATCGTCGTCCAGTCGATGACGACCAGCGACACGGACAAGATCGACGCCACGGTTCGGGAAATCGACGCGCTGGAGCGGGCGGGCTGCGAATTGATCCGCGTCACGGTCAACACCCCGGCGGCCGCCGACGCGCTGCCCGAGATCAAGCGGCAGATCACTCTGCCGTTGATCGCCGACATTCACTTCGACCACAAACTGGCCCTGCTGGCCCTGGAGGCGGGCGTCGATTGCCTGAGGATCAATCCCGGCAACATCGGCGGCCGCTCTCGGGTGGAGCGGGTCGTCGCCATGGCCAAGGAGCGCAAAACCCCGATCCGGATCGGCGTGAACGCCGGCTCATTGGAACGGGATATCGTGGAGCAGCACGGCTATCCGACGGCCGAAGGCATGGTCGAATCGGCCATGCGCCACATTCGCATTCTTGAAGATCTCGATTTTCACGAGATCAAGGTGTCGCTGAAGGCGTCGCACGTGAAGATGGCCGTGGACGCCAACCGGCTCTTCGCCAAACAGACCGACTACCCGATCCATCTTGGCATCACGGAGGCGGGCACGGCCACGACCGGCGCGATCAAATCGGCCGTCGGCCTGGGCATGCTGCTAGCCGAAGGCATCGGCGACACGATCCGCGTCTCGCTGGCGGCCGATTCGACCGAGGAGATCCGGGTGGCGTTTGAAATCCTCAAATCGCTGGAGCTGCGCCACCGCGGCATCAACGTCATCGCCTGCCCCACCTGCGGCCGGGTGGAGTTCGACGTGATCAAGGTCGCCAACGAGCTGGAGCAAAAGCTGGCCCACGTGCGCGAGCCGATCACGATTTCAGTCTTGGGCTGCGTGGTCAATGGCATCGGCGAGGGCAAGGAGGCCGACATCGGGATCGCCGGCGGCGGCAAGGGCGTGGGGCTGCTCTTCCGCCACGGCGAGATCGTCAAAAAAATGCCGATGGATCAGGCGATCCCGACGCTGATGGAAGAAGTCGATCTGATCCTGAAAGAACGCGCCGCGCAACAGACCGGCACGCCTGCGGCGGCCGGGCAATCTTAAGTTCAAGCTCACGATAAGTCCCCACCTCACGCCGTACGTATATCTTTAATGCCAACTTCACTCTCCCCAACTTGAAGCCGGATAGATAGGGCGTGCTTGTATTTCAGAGTTTTTTTGATCAGCCGAAGTTTCTCAAGATCACTGTCTGTTGACTCACGATTTGTGGATTTCTTTAGTTCGATCACGAGTAAATTATTATCCCTGCCTCTGTGGTGCACGATTATATCGGGGAATACGATCTTTGCATCTACGTCGTCAGAATTGACCTTTGTCCGAGGGAGCGGAATCTTCTTCGGATCATCGTGGTCACGATTGTACTCGCAGTCAACGTCCCATCCCTTGAAATACGATTGCATGTACGACGCTAGGCGGTGTGAAATTGTCCGCTCATTGAGGTTATGCTGAAGCAGGTAGCGGTCTTTATCCAGAAGCTCACTGATTGCAGCACTAAGGGGTTTGGCAACCACCTCGTCGCCCACCAACTCCGAAATCAACAGCCAGAAGTCCAAGCACATTACAACTCACCCCGGACCTTGTAGAAGTCAACTGCCAGCTTCTCTATCATTTCATCTATCGACTTTTTAATCTGTCCAGGCACATCTTCTTTTGAAGAGTAGCCTAAAACCGCATCCTCCCAAAAGTCTGTGTTACCAGAATGGCCCGCTTTAACTGTAAGGTGGTATGCAACGGGGAAATCATTACCCACTATCCAAACATTCACAGTGAGCCAACCAACTTCAGCCCGAGAATTTTCACACTTTACCTTAAGTATCTCCGCAC
>JBFMAJ010000260.1:0-2652 GCA_040755775.1 Nitrospirota bacterium | reverse complement strand
TCGCGTGGACGCGCCGCTGGCGAATTCCCGAAAGATGCGCTTGATGATTCCTTCTTCCGCCGGCACGATCTCCCGCCGCGCCCCGATGATCTTCGGCTGACCGTATTGGTCCGTCGCCCCGCCCGGATCATAGACCGGCACTGACCGATAGCCGTAGGTATGCCCGCCACCGTTCATGCCCTTGAGCACTTGACCCGTCAGGCCACGGTGCGTCCGGTGGGCGATCTCTCGCCGGGCCTCCTCGTTGATGGCCCCGCGCACGGCCAGGAGCAATTGATAGCCGCTGCGCCGCGTGTCGATGCCATCGTTGACGCCGATGATATGAATCCCCCAAAATTCGAGCCGCTTCACCGTGCGCCATTGCTCGGCCTGATCGCGCCAGAGCCGGGAAATCTCGTCGCACAGGATCACGTCCACCTGTTTGGCTTCGGTGGTTTTCAACAGAGCTTGATAGCCGGGCCGATCGGCGATCCCGCCGCTGATCGCCTCGTCCTTGTAGCGGGCCGTGATCGTCAGTCCGTTCCGCGCCGCGTACTGCTCGCAGTTGCGGAACTGGTCATCAATACTGGTGGCCCGCTGTTGATCGCTGGAAAATCGAGCGTAGGTGGCGCAGCGCATCATATCCTCCGTTTTACAGGCATATGGCGTATCGCAAATTGTCGATGAAGAAGCCGTCGCTCGCTGAATTATTCGTCAAGACTATTCGATCCACGTCCGTTGCTGGCGTAGAAATGAGTTGGGCAACACCTGACCCAAGAACCTGGAACGCGACAACATCCAAAACATTGTTCAGCGCATCGTAGAAAGTGGCTGACCCTCCGACGCTTTCTGAATCCACGATATAAAACTGAATATCAGTGGCCGCATTCAGGTATTGAATGGTTAAGGGTTCAGTCATACTTAACCCTGTATTGGCATTGCCGCCTAGTAGAAATGGTGAAGAAACAGGGACGGCGTCCCCAGGATCAGTGGCCTGGTCGATGATCAGGGGGCTGGCGCTTGGCAATGAGAAGGTAACGTCCCATGCAGCGTACTCATTGCTCAAGGTTTGCTGGTTGACAAGCGCATTCCCCTGTGGGTCTGTATCAAAGTTGATCGTGTAGGTTGTGCAGACGATAGGATTTCCACCACCACCGCCACCGCTACCATCGCCACCGCCGCCACTACCACACCCACCTAGAAATGGTATAAGCATGATGAGTGTTAAATACTCAGTCTTCATCTTTAACCAGATCCGCCAGGGGTACCTTGAGCGCCTTCGCCAGTTTCTTCAACGTCGTCAACGGTGGATTCGTTCGCATCCCGCACTCTAGGCGGGCGATGCTGACCTCCGCCAGCTTGGCTCTTTTGCCCAGGTCGCGTTGTGTCCAGCCCCGTTCATGGCGAAGGCGTTTGATCGTGACGCCGATTGCCGACATGGCTAGCATCATAACCAATCGGTTAGCCGGAGTCAATCGGAAAAGAGGAGATCAGTTTGATGAGCCGTCATCTCAGGCATCCCGCCGCTCAAGTATCCCGGCCCGAAGCCGCCAGCAATCCGGGCAGAGCCGAGCCACGTCGCCCGGCCCTTCCGCGTCCTTCAAATCCATGCAGTAGAGGCAGATAGCCGTCAGTTCGTCTTCCGGCCAATGCCGACCGCAAAAAAAGCACAACCCGCCGGGCGCAGCCGTCATCCCCACCCGCCCATCTCATCGCCGGGGGCGCTTTCCCAGTGCGACGGCCACCACCCGCGATCACGCCCCGTCTCTATGTCCCGGTCGGATGCGCGGCGTCCCCAGGTCTCGACCATCGAAGCCGTCACGACAGGTTGCGCCACCGCTTCCACGGCGGCGACGCACGCCATGCTCAACGCCACGATGCCGTCAACCTTCCGCGAGGCCCGTTCCTTCGCAATCCTCCATCCGCGGGCGTGCTCGATGGCCACGGTGTTCATCGCCTGTTGGCGCAACTCATCATCGGGATAGAGCGCCAGATTCCGGCCCTTGATGAGATCGAACAGGGTTTCCCCCATGCGCGTGGTGTTCGCCACCGTCTGCGGAAACTCCTCAATCCGCAGCCCTCGCGCCTTCAGTGTGGCAATGGATCTCGCCATCTGGAACGGATCGACTAGGACACGCTCGACGTGGTAGCAGTTGTGCAGATCGAGCAGGTAGGCTTCGATGGTCTGCTCCAAGTCCAATGGCGCGCCCGGTGACGGTTTCCAGATACGCCCGACGGCACGATGGAGCCGGTTGTCCTGTCGATAGACCGCCTGCACGGAGGCCGTATCCGATTTCGTCGCCGCATCGACGCCGACGTAGAGCTGGTATTCCTTCGTCGGCAGCAGCGGGCGCAGCGATTGATCAAGGCAGCCGTCCCACAATTCCGGCGTAATGAAGGTAGACTCCGCCGAGACCCATTGATTCAGATGCAGGCGGGCGAACGTGGCCGGGCGCAGGTGGCGGCGCTGTTGGTCGTAATACTCGGCCGTCTGCCACGGCTGCCGGGGCGTCTGCGACCAGAACATGACCAATTCGTCGGCCCGGTACACCTCCAGCGCGTCGTCGATCCGCTGCCCCGCCATCCCCTGTTGGTAGAGCCGTTCCAACAAGACTGATTCGCCAGTCCAGCCGGCCGTCGTCGTGATGAGCACCCAGGCGTCCGGCTCCGTCG
>JBFMAJ010000259.1:0-2660 GCA_040755775.1 Nitrospirota bacterium | reverse complement strand
GGGGCTGAAGGCGCCCTGGCAGGCCCTGGAGCGCGGCGTTCGCCTGGCCGGCTGCACGGTGCACTTCGTGACTGAGGAAGTGGACGGCGGTCCCATCATCATTCAAGCGGCGATTCCGGTCCGCACGGGGGAGCGGGAGCGCTCCTTGACCAAGCGGATTCAACAGCAGGAGCACCGCATTTATCCGCGCGCGATACAATTGTTCGCCGACGGCCGGCTGCGGGTCGACGGGCGAACGGTCCGGGCCAAAGGCTTGAAGACGGCCGGCGGGGCGGTCTTGATCAATCCGCCGCTGGCGGGGTGAGCGGGATGACCTGTCCACTATGCGGATACTTGCAACCGGACGGCGTGAAGATCTGCCTGCAGTGCCATACGCCGCTTGCGGGAAAGGAGCCGACCTGGCGGGCGCGCGAGCCGGCCGGCGAGGAAACCGACGCGATCGCCCGGATCGAACGGCGTCGTCGGGCGCGTCCCCGCGAACGCACCGTCGCGCGCAATCGCACGCAGGAACGCCCTCCGGAACAGACACAAAAGCCGCCGTGGACCGAGCGCGACCGGGGCCTGCCTGCCGGCAGGCAGGCCCCGGCCGAGCCGGCGCCGTCGTCTCACGAAGCGACCGAGGAGCAGGAGCTGCACGGCGTTCCATCGGCGCCGCTGGAAGAGCCGGCTCCGGCGGGATCGGTCACGCAGCTCGTCGACCGGCTCAAACAGGTGATCGTGACCACCACGCCGGAAGTGCAGCATCGGGAAGTGGCCGACTACAAAGGCGTGGTGACCGCCGGCGCCGTGGTCAGGCTGGAGACGTTGGGATCGTACATCGACGGGGTCAAGGACGTCGGCGCGCTGCGGGCCGCTCCCTTTTACGAGCAATTGCGCAAAGCGCGTGATATCGCCATGACGGATCTGAAAATCGAGGCGGCCAAGCTCGGCGCCAACGCCGTCGTGGCGGTGACCTTCCAGTACGAGCAGTCGCCGAGCGCGGATCAATCCGACCGGTTGATTTGGATCATTGCCACCGGCACGGCCGTGCTCCTGGCCGAGTAGGAGGAAAAGACGATGGCGTCCACACCGGGTTCAACGCAACCGCCGGTGTCCACCAATGACACGATTGAGTTGGCGATCACCTACGCCAAGGAGCGGCAGTACGACGAAGCGCTGCACTATTTCCATCGGGCCACGGCCTTCACGCCGGAAGCGCTCTCCTACTTCGGGCTGGCGCTGGCCATGCGCCGGCAGCGGCTGGACGATGCCCTGGAGTTGTGCCGGCAGGCGATCGACCGGGATCCGATACGAGCCGATCTCTACTTCAATTTAGGACAGGTGCATTTGGCGCGCGAGGATAAAAAACTCGCCGTTCGGGCTTTTTGGCAGGGGCTGCGGGTGGAACCGAGCGACGCCCGGCTGATCGCCGCGCTGAGGCAACTGGGCGTGCGACAGCGCCCGCTGATCGAAGGCCTGGCCCGCGCCAATCCGATCAACCGGTGCCTGGGCTGGGTCCGCCATCGGATGAAGAAGACGGTCTCACGATGAACGCGTCGATGCATGAGGATGCCCGGCAACGGGAGGAGGCCCGCCTGTGGGGGTTACGGCTGCTGATCGATTCAGCCTGCTACCGGCTGCGCGCAGACGTGGCCTCGCCGCACGACGCCATCGATCTCATCGTCGCGACAAAAACCAAGGCGCTGAAGCTCTTCCCGGACAAGGAGCCGCAATTCGACCTGATCTATCTGCCCCGGCTGCTGCGGCTGGTGCGGGAGCGCTGGGGCAACCCGCTGCCCGCCGCCGAGGCCTCAAAACCCGCCACGCTGCTGTTGCGGCACGGGAAATAACCCAGCCGATAGACAATCTCATCGCAGTTCGGTAAAATTGCACGACGTTTCAGTGGGGCTGTAGCTCAGCTGGGAGAGCGCCTGGTTCGCAATCAGGAGGTCGCCGGTTCGATCCCGGCCAGCTCCACTTTGTTTTCAATGGGTTCCGATCTTTACCGCCAAGATGGTTTAGCTGTGTAGACGGTGAGCTGTGTAAGGGTATAATTATTCCATGGCCAAAAAGTCAGAAGCCCAGAAATTAATCTCTAAAGTAGCCCCCAAAAAGGTCTTGGAGCAAAACGCCAAAGCCTTGAAGTACTATGGCTACTACAAAAAAACGTCAGATCTCATTGAGCGGGTTGATACTGCTCTGGGCAGGAAACCGACCTTCAGGGCGAATACTGGTTCAACACTAAACTTTGAAATGAACTGGGATGGAATCTCCTCAACCACAGCGCAAAAGATTTAAAACAACCCAGGATTGGAATGACTTTTTCGGTGCGGCACAACAAGCACAACCGCCTCTAACCGGCCAAGATCTGTTTGAACTTCGGAAGGCCTGCTACAATGAGATCGAAAAGTATCGTGGTCGGCCTCTTTTAGTATACGCTACTAAGTTTCTTGAAGGTGCGCCACAGGGTGCGCCGAATTCCATCGATCTTTCCGACGTAGGCGGTTTTACAGATCTCATCAATTCCGTTAAAGGAAAAACTTCGGTTGATATACTTCTGCATAGTCCCGGTGGAAGACCGGACGCAACAGAGCGTATTGTCAGTTTATTGCGGGGTAAGTTCAATGAGGTGAATTTTCTCATTCCACATTCTGCTTACTCGGCCGCGACAATGCTGGCCT
>JBFMAJ010000258.1:0-2673 GCA_040755775.1 Nitrospirota bacterium | reverse complement strand
GAGGCGGAGAGACCGATCTCGGCCGCGCCATCGCCTTCCCCGCCGGCTTCCCCCGCCCCCATCAGCAGCGCCATCGATACGCCGGCGGTGTTGTTTCCCGAAGAAGCCGCGCCGTCGGAGCCCCGCCGGCCGGCCCTGGCGTCGTCGCCGTCTCCCCTGCCGGTCGCTCCGCCCGACGCCGGCGCGGCCCAACAGTCCAACGCCGCGAATGCGGCCGGCATTGCCGCCTACGAAGCCGGCCGCTATCGGGAGGCCCTGGACGCCTTCGAGCAGGCGATGGCCCGGCAGCCGGACCATCCCGTCATCCGCCACAACGCCGCCGCGGCCATGGCCGCGCTCGGCTGGGCGGCCGTGGAAGCGCGCGACGCCGACGAGGCGATCCGGCAATTCCGGGCCGCGGCCGAATTGGACCGCACCGAGGCCAGCTTCTACGCCGGCCTGGGCGCCGCCTACCAGCTTCGCGGCGAGCCCCAACGGGCCGTCGACGCGTTGCGGGCGGCCGTCGCGCTCGCCCCGGATCAGGGCGAACTGTACGAGGAGTTGGCCGAGCTGCTGTACCAGCGCAATCAACTGGACGAGACGATCTCCGTGCTGACGATGGGCGTCGAGCGGGCGCGCCACCCGGAGCGGTTGTCCGCCTCGCTGGCCCGCGTCACGCGCGAGCAGTCGGTGCAGGGACGGTTCCTGCAAACCGGCACCCGCCATTTCACGATCCAATTCGACGGGGGCGAAAATCGCGAGACCGCCTATCTCGTCCTGGATCTGCTCGAGCTCGCCTACCGCGACGTCGGACAGGCCCTGACCACGTTTCCCGACGACGACATCATCGTAATCCTCTACAACAACGAGCAGTTCCGGGACATTACGCAGACGCCCGGCTGGACCAAGGGCGTCTATGACGGCAAGATCCGGCTGCCCGTCGGCGGCCACACGCCGGACCGTCACACGCTGGCGAAAGTCATCTACCACGAATACACCCACCTGGTCGTGCGCGAGTTGGCCGGCGACCGCACGCCCACGTGGCTGAACGAGGGGCTGGCCGTCTATCTGGAACACCTGGCCTCCGGCAATTTGGAAGCGGCGCGCGGCGCGGCGGACCGGCCCGGCCTCCGGCTGACCCGGTCCGCGCTGCGCCCCCTGCCGTCGCTGCACGGCTCCTTTCTCGGCTACTCCACGGAACAGGCCGCCGCGGCGTACGCGCAAAGCTACGACGCCGCCCGCTTTTTGATCGACCGATACGGCCTGCACCGCGTCCGGGAGCTCCTGGCCGCGCTGTCCTCCGCGCGGCCCTTCGAGGCCGCGTTCGAGGCGACGTTTTTCCTCACGTACGCCGACTTCGAGCGCCTCTGGCGGGAGACCGTGGCGTCCTGAATGGAGCGCCCGCGCGATCGACCCGGCCGCGCCCGGGCGGCGAAGACGGCGTGGATCGGCCTCCTCGCCTGGCTGCTCGCCGGAGGGCTCCAAGCCGCCGCGGCCGCCGACGAGGCGCGGATGACCGACCTGGCCGTGTCCATCCAACCCGAGGGCCTCGTCGTCTCGGCTTCGCTGTCGGGCGGCATGCCCGGCGCCATGGAACAGGAAATCCGCCGCGGCATCAGCAAAGCGTTGTACTACTACGCGGTCCTCAAGCGGCGGGTCCCGCTGTGGAAGGACGAAGAGCTGGCCTCGTCGACGGTGCGCTACCGCATCTGGTACGACCTGGTCAAGCAGCAATTCGTGGTCGCTCACCGGCAGGGCGGCGATCGCGAAACGCGCCGCACCGCGGAGCGGTTCGACGACGTCCGGCGTTTGATCTCCCATCTGCGCGATGTTACAATACCGCTGGCCACGCCTCTGCAACGTGACGACACCTACTACGTCAGCGTTAAAGCGGAAATGCGATCGGCAAAATTGCCCGTCTACATCGAATATTTCTTCTTTTTCCTGCCCGTCGCGCAATTAAGCACGCCGTGGGCCGATTCGGCCCCCTTCGCCGCCACGTCCCAGCGAGCGCCCTGATGCCGCCTCTCCCCCCCGTCTCCCCTCACATCTCCCCCCCAGTCTCCAATGACGCGCCCGTCCGTCATAAGCATTCGATGCGCCCCGTCTGGATCACCGCGGCCATTTTGCTCTGCTCGCTGGCGCTGACGTTGGCCATGTTCGACAGCGACGTCGAAAATCCGTCGCTGCTGCCCAGCAACATCCTGCTGCTCGGGTTGATCAGCTTCAACATCAGCCTCGTCGTGCTGCTGGTGTTGCTCCTCTCCAGAAATCTGGTCAAGCTTTACTTCGAGCGGCGGCACAAACTGCAGGGGGCCGGATTCCGCGCCAAGCTGGTCGCGGCCTTCGTCAGCTTCACGCTGATCCCCACGATCGTCCTGTTCATCGTGGCAAGCGGCCTGATCAGCAGCAGCATCGACAATTGGTTCGGCGTGCCGGTGGAGCAGTCGCTGAAGGACTCCCTCGACGTCGCCCAGGAATATTACGCCTCGACCAAGGAACAGGCCGCGCTGCTGGGCCGGGCCATCGGCCGGCACAGCGCGCGCGCCCCCCTGTCCCCCTCCGCACAGCAGCCGCTGCTGGAACGGATGCTCGAGGAGCCGGCGGCGCGCGCCGGCCTGGCCCAAGTGACCATCATCGACCGCGCCGGCGAGACGCTGGCCCGGCACCGGTTCGACGAACAGGCGCTGGCGC
>JBFMAJ010000257.1:0-2676 GCA_040755775.1 Nitrospirota bacterium | reverse complement strand
GCGTGGCGGGCGGAGAGACCAACCAGCCGGCCAAGCCGGGCGAGCAGGGGCGCTGGAGCCTTTGCCCGGAGAGCGCGGGCCGCAAGCAGTACACGATCCACTTCATTGAAACGCCGATCACGATGAATCAGGCGATCGGGAAGGACAAGGCCGTGGTCGATCCTCACGGGACGATCTATGTCCTGCAGGAGGAAGAGGCGGCGGTCCGCGCCAACAGCGATCTGGCGCGGCCGCTGGTCTATCGCGCTAACGTCTATGACTGCGTGGACGTGATCCTGAAGAGCGAGTGGGAGGACAACGACACGACAAACTTCCAGATGTCGAAAATCAACATCCATCCCCACTTCATGCAGTTCGACAACAACTCCAGCGACGGGGTGATCACGGGGTTCACGTATGAAATGTCGGTCCGCCCCTTTACGCAGATGAAGAAGGCGAAGCCCAAAGGGCTGCCGGTGCCGATGAACTCCGTTCTGACGGACGACGTCAAGGCCGGGGCGGCCGCCATCAAGATCAAAATGCCGGAGGGCGCGACACGATACCACGTCGGCACCGACATCATGATCGGGATGGATGAGGTGAGCACGTCGGAGGTCCGCTGGATCAAGGATATTCAGGGCGACACGCTGATCTTCAGCGAGCCGCTGAAGCATGCGCACAAGAAGGGCGAGATCGCCTCGGTCGAGTTCGTCCGGTACCGGTACTGGGTGGACGCCGACCTGGGCACCGTCTTCTGGCATGACCATGCCCTCGGCGGGACGACCTGGCCGCACGGCGCGGTTGGCGGCCTGATCGTCGAGCCGATCGGCGCCACCTACCACGATCCCAAGACCGGACAGCACATCCGCAGCGGCCCGATCGCCGACATCCATTCGACGGAGCTGGTCGGCTACGGCGTGGGCGGCAGCTTCCGGGAGATGGTGCAGTATCTTCATGACACCGTGCCCTATACGGCGCAGGTCGTGACGGCGGGAAATCCGCCGGGTCAGACGATCCAGGCGGCGATCGACGCGGGGCAGGTGCTCTTCTTTCAGATGCCGTATGATCTGGATTTAGTGTCCGTGCCGATGCTCAACGGCGGCACCCACACAACCGGCGGCGGTTTCTTCTTCAAGACGGAGTCGATCGCCAAGCGGCTCAAGTTCAATCCGGATCCGTCGTTGGTCTTCTCGACCAAGGCCCACGGCAAAGATCCGGGAACGCCGCTCCTTCGGGCCTATCTGGGCGATCCCGTGGTTTTTCGCTTGCTGCACGTCATGATGAACGAGACCCATACCTGGCATCTGGCGGGCCATGCCTTCCGGACGGAGCGCTATGCCGAAAAGTCAGATTTTCGGAATGCTTATCACGTCGGGATTGCGGAGCGGTACGACCTGGTGACCACGGCCGGCGGGCCGCAGCAGATGGCCGGCGATTATCTCCACTTTGACGGCCGCCCGTCGCATCTGTCGGAAGGGAGCTGGGGGATCTTCCGGGTGCTGGAGAAAGAGGTATCGGATTTGAAGAAACTGCCGGGCCATGAGGTGATTCCGGCCCCGGCCAAATCGGTCTGCCCGGCCGATGCGCCGGTGAAGAGCTTCAGCGTCATCGCCGCCGACCGGGCCTTGAAGTACAACACCAACGCCCCGGATACGATCGAGGTGGACTTTGACCGGACGCTGCAAGTGGCCAATCCCCAGGGAAAGATCTACATGCTGGAGGGGGAAAAGGCGAAGGTGGCCACCGGCGCGCAGCCGATGCCGCTGACGCTGCACGTGAACGTGGGCGACTGCATCAAGGTGACCTTGAAGAACGAGATGAAGGCCAGCCGTGCCTCGTTCAGCGCCGATATGCTGGCGTTCGACCCGAAGGATTCGCAGGGGGCGAACGTCGGCAATAATCCGGGCGATCAAACGGTGGGCCCCGGACAGAGCCGGGCCTATACCTTCTATGCCCCGCCGCAGTATGGCGAGACGGCCGCGTTGGTCTGGGATTGGGGCAACTTCATCAACAACGTCCGCGACGGCCTCTTCGGCGCGATCATCGTGGGGCCGAAAGGCTCGAGGTATCGCGATCCCCAGACCGGCGAGGATGTGACGATGAAGAACGCCTGGCAGGTGGATGTGCTGGTGGACCGTTCGCTGCCGGAAAACGCCGGACGCTCGGACTTCCGGGACGCCTCGCTCTTCTTCCAGGATGAGGACAACATCATCGGCACCGCGTTCATGCCCTACATCCAGCAGATCGCGGGGCTGACCGGCGTCAACTACCGCAGCGAGCCGTGGGCCTATCGGGAAGAAGGAGGGTGCGGGCTGGGCAATATGTTTACCGCCTGTCTTGTGGCTGAAGGCGATAGCCTGGCTACTCCCATCATCCAGGCCCATGCCGGCGATCCGGTCCGGCTCCACGTCTTCGGCGCCTTCAATGAGCAGAACCAGGTCTTTAGCATCGAGGGGCACGAATGGCCGCTCAAGCCCTTGATGCCGGGGGCCGATCTGATGAGCTCGAGCGAATTCGGCTCGTCAGAGAATCTCGATGTCGTGCTGGCTGGCGGGGCCGGCGGGCCGTTCCATCTGCCGGGCGATTATCTCTGGCAAAATCATCGGATGCCCTATGCCCAGGCCGGCCAGTGGGGTTACCTGCGGGTGCTGCCGGCCGGCGATCGGCGAATCCTGCCGCTGAATCGCGGCGGCGTCG
>JBFMAJ010000256.1:0-2683 GCA_040755775.1 Nitrospirota bacterium | reverse complement strand
TGGCGGTATGCCTTCGATCCCGTCACTGGCCGGCTCTATGTCGGCGACGTCGGCCAGAATGCCCGGGAGGAGATCGATCTTGTTGAGAAGGGGAAAAATTACGGCTGGCGGATCATGGAGGGCGCCATCTGCACGCCCGGCGTCGATCCCTCGTGCGACCGCAAAGGGCTGACGCCGCCGATTCTGGACTATCCCCGATCGGACGGCATCAGCGTGATCGGCGGCGGTGTTTACCGCGGCCGGGCGATTCCGGCGCTGTGCGGCGTCTATTTGTACGGCGATTTCGGCAGCGGGCGGATCTGGGGGCTGCGCGACGACGGCCGGCGGGTCATCGACCATGCGCGGCTCCTGGAGAGCGGCCGGATGATCAGCGCTTTCGGCGAGGATGAGGCGCGCGAGCTCTACGTGGTGGACTACGGCGGTGAGATCCTCAAAATTGTGGCCAGCACCCCCCCGCGCCCATCAATTCCCGGCAAACCGTTTCTGCCAGGTTCCGGGGACCGACAGCCACTTAGTCAGCCTTCCACTCCGGCAAGGCCATGATCGTCCGCCACTCCTCCTCCGTCACCGGCTGCACCGATAGGCGCCCCCGCTTGAGCAGCACCATCGACGAGAGGGCCGGGATGGCGCGCAACCGGGCGAGCGGAATCAATCTGCACGCCCGGACGAATTTCACGTCGACCGCATACCAGAGGGGCCGCGCCGGGTTGCTCTTGGGATCATAGTGCGGGTCCTTCGGATCAAAGGCCGTCGGATCGGGATAGCCATCCCGCACGACCACCGCCTCGCCGGCGATGCCCGGCGGGTCGGCGCTGCTGTGATAGAAGAGGACGCCGTCGCCGGGCTTGATTTCATGGCGCAGAAAATTTCTAGCCTGGTAGTTGCGCACACCGTCCCAGATGGTCGTCTGGCCGTCGGCGCGCCGCAAATCGTCAATTGAAAACACGTTCGGTTCCGACTTCATCAGCCAGCAGCGGCGGGCCATGCTCACGCCTCCAGATAATCCAGAATCGATTGCGCGGAAAATCGGTAGCCGAGCCGCCGTTTGACCTTGTCGTTTGGAATCGACCGGTCGGTCGCAGCGGGCGCGCCGTCATGGGCGATGGGAATGCCGGCCCGAGCCGCGATCCGGCCGAACAGGCGCTTGCGGCTCAGCGCGGAATCGTCCCGGACGTTGAAGATGTCGTTGACCGCGCCGCGCCGGATGACGGCGTCAATGACGCCGCAGACGTCGTCCTGGTGAACCAGCGCGAGCGGCTCGTCGGTCAACTCAGACGATACCAGCTCCGTCCGCCGGCGCACCCAGCCGAAATTATCTCGCTCCTCGCCGTATAATCCACCGCAGCGGAGAATGACGTAGGGCGCGCCGCTGCGCGCCAGGGCCTGCTCGGTCTCCCACAGCACCCGCTGGCGATCGTTGTCCATGACGATGGGGCGCGCCTCGTCCCAGGAGCCGCTCTGCCGGGGATAGACGCCCGTTGAACCGATGAGGATGACGCGGACGGGCCGCCCGTCCAGGCGCGCCAGCACGAATTGCATGTTGCCCAGATAGGTCTCCCGATAGTCGGCCACCCCGCTCTCATCGCCCCGGCCGGTGTTCCCGCGGCTTCCTGATGACGGACAGAAGATGATGACGTCGGCCCAGGCCAGGTGCGGCCGCAGCGCCTCGCTCTGAATCGGCATCAACACGCTCTCGCAGGGCGAGACAGGGGACGCCGTTCGTTTGATCCCGCGAATCTGATAGGCGTCGTGATACCGCCGGCAAAAGGCCCGCCCCAGCCGCCCGTAACCGAGAATCAAGACGCGGGGCAGTGTCGTGCCGGCTTCCACCATGGCCGGGCCGTTACGCGATGTTGATGACGAAGTGCATGGCAAAATCGAGCGCCGTGCCGATGACGGCGGCCAGATAGAGCCAGCGAAGCGCCCGCGGATTGCTCGCCCAGAAGTAGTAGGCGTTATAGATCAGCAGGCCGTCATAAACGATATTGACCGCGCGGTGCGCGGCCGGGAGGCGCGGCGCCAAAAAGGCCGTGACGAAAATCAAGGCCAGCGGCACGGCGGCCAGCAGCAGCGGCGCCGGCTGCCGATGGTGCAGCACCACCATCACGAGCGCCCAGACCAGCGCCACGAAGACCACCAGAAAAAAGACGTGGGCGAGGAAAAATCTCGCGCTTCCATCCGCGGCAGCTTGTTCCATCACGCCTCTCGGTCAGAGCATCAATCGGAGTTCATTGTAGCATGTGAACGATGCACGGAGTAAAGCCTTACGGGACATCGATCGTGATTTCCGCCCAAACCAGTTGCGCCGGATCCGGGCGGCGGCGCGCTTCCTCCAGCAGGAACCGGCTGTCCGGCGTGACGACGCTCTCGAAGCTGACCTGCCCGTTGGTCAGCACGCGGACCGGCCGGGAAAGATCGAATGCGCCGGGGCGCAGCAACAGGCTGTAGCGGCGCACGCCGGCCGTCTCCACCGTCACCTCGTTGCCGGTCGCCTCCGCCGTCAGCCTGGCATAGGCGCCAGCCTCCAGCCGCCGGGCCTCTTCGGCGTTGTGCTCCGACGACCAGAATGAGGCGATGGCCGGATCGATTTGATCGAGCCGGATCCAGTGGAACCGGCCGGTGTGATCCCGGTCGCGCACGGCCGTCACCCGGTCGGGAGACGCCTCGCGCTTCTGTTGTTTTA
>JBFMAJ010000255.1:0-2704 GCA_040755775.1 Nitrospirota bacterium | reverse complement strand
GTGCATTTCGATCTTGTTCTGCCCCTCGCCGCGGCAGGCCTCGCAGCGGCCGCCCTTGACGTTGAAGCTGTAGCGGCCGGGCCGGTAGCCGCGCGCGCGCGATTCGGGCAGTTGCGAGAAGAGTTTGCGGATGTCGTCGAACAACCCCGTGTAAGTGGCCGGATTGGAGCGCGGCGTCCGGCCGATCGGCGACTGATCCAGATGAATGACTTTGTCGATGGCCTCCAAGCCTTCGACGCCGGCGCAGCGGCCCGGCCGATCGACCAGCAGCTTCAGCCGCTTGGCGACATTTTTATAGAGCACCTCCAGCACCAGCGTGCTCTTGCCCGAGCCGGAGACCCCCGTCACGCAGGTGAACAATCCCACGGGAAAGCTGACGTCGATCGATTTCAGATTCCGCTCGGCCGCGCCCCGGATGGTCAGCATATCGGCAGGCGTGCGACGCCGCTTTGGCAGCGCGACGGCCAGCTCGCCCGACAGATAGCGGCCGGTCAGCGAGCGCGGATGGCGCCTGATCTCCTCGGGCGTCCCCTGGGCGACGATCTCGCCGCCGTGGCGCCCGGCGCCCGGCCCCATGTCGATGACATGATCGGCCGTCAGGATCGTCTCGGCGTCGTGCTCCACGACCAGCACCGTGTTGCCCAGATCGCGCAACCGCTTCAGCGTGGCCAGCAAGCGCCGGTTGTCGCGCTGATGTAAACCGATGCTGGGCTCATCTAAAATATAGAGCACGCCCACCAGGCTGGATCCGATCTGGGTGGCCAAGCGGATCCGCTGCGCTTCCCCGCCGGCCAATGTGGCGGCCGTCCGATCGAGCGTCAGATAGTCGACGCCCACCTCCAGCAGAAAACCGAGCCGGTCGCGGATCTCTTTTAAAATTCGGTGCGCAATAAACGCTTCCCGCTCGGTCAGGGAGAGCGAGCCGAAAAACTCGGCGGCCGCGCGGAGCGACAGCCGGTTGATGTCGGCGATCGACTTGTCCGCGATTTTGATCGCCAGGCTCTCCGGCCGCAGGCGGCTGCCCGAACAGGCGGAGCAGGTCTCGGCCCCCTGCCCGGCATCATCTGCGGGGGCCCGTGCGGAATCGACGAACCGTCCTCCGATGCCCCCGCGCCCCGGATCGCCGCCGGTCATGCCCAATCCCTGGCATTGGGCGCAGGCGCCATGGGGGCTGTTGAAGGAAAAATTCCGCGGCGCAATCTCGGGATAGCTGATGCCGCACTCCACGCAGGCCCGCTCGGAGCTGAGCAGCCATTCTTGCTGGCGGGGCGAGCCGCTCGGCAGCTCTCCCGAGACGACCGCCAGGCCGTCGGACAATTTCGTCACCGTCTCCAATGAGTCGGCCAGCCGTTGGCTGATGCCGGGCTTGACGATCACCCGGTCGACCAGAATCTCGATCGTGTGCTTTTTCTGCTTGTCGAGCGCGATCGGCTCGCCCAGATCGTGCAATCGGCCGTCGATCCTGGCGCGCACAAAGCCGCTGGCCCGCAGCGCCGCCAGCTCCTTTTTGTATTCGCCCTTGCGTCCCCGTACGATCGGGGCCAGCAGTTGCAGTTTGGTCCCCTGCGGCAGCTCCAGCAGCCGGTCGACCATCTGCTGGATCGTCTGGGCCGTGATCGGCCGGCCGCACTGGTAGCAGAAGAGCTGGCCGATCCGGGCGAAGAGCAGCCGGAAATAGTCGTACAGCTCGGTCACCGTGCCGACCGTGGAGCGCGGGTTGTGGCTGGTGGTCTTCTGCTCGATGGCGATCGCGGGCGAGAGCCCCTCGATCGACTCCACGTCGGGCTTCTCCATCTGCTCGAGGAACTGGCGGGCGTAGGCCGAGAGCGACTCGACGTAGCGCCGCTGCCCCTCGGCGTAGATCGTGTCAAACGCGAGCGACGACTTACCCGATCCGGAGAGGCCGGTCAAGACAACGAGCCGGTCGCGCGGGATTTCGACATCGAGCGCCTTGAGATTATGGACCTTGGCGCCCTTAATAATGATCTTCCGTCCGGCCATCTAGAGACTGAAGTATGGGTGTAGAAACTTACGATTTCCCAGCCGGCCGCAGCTCTGCCTCAATGGGCAGGTCAATGAAGTCGCTGCGCAGGAGCCGGGTTGAGAAAAAGAGGATTTCGAGGTTCTCAATTTCACCTGTTCGGGGATTGAGCCGGGCGACGACATCGTCGCCGAGCTCTTCGGATTCCTGCTCGGGATACGGCGGCCGCTTATTGATGTAGAGGATATCCCCGTCGCGGTCGTATTTAAAGCTCAGCTTCGCTTCCATTCGACCTTCCCTCCCGCCAGACGCCTGGCCACGTACGCCGTCACGATCCAGTGACGGCTGGCCGGCTCGGCCTCGGTCACGACGACAACGACCACGTGCTTTCCGCCCCGCACGTCATCATACCACTTTGCAAACATCCGCGCACTGGCAAAGCGTGCGCTTCGACGGATTTGGTCCGGCGCCGCCAAAGTTCCGGCGATCTTATCCCGATGCTCAGGTAAAAGGTCCGGGTGGTTCTCGGCAATGTGCCGTTCCCGTTCCTCGGTTAACTCGACATCACCGTTCAAATACGGGCACGGGAACCTTTTCACGGGATTCTTCACCGACCGGCATCGTACCATGTGGGGGATGACTACTCAACGGCCCCTGGCGGGGGCACGGGAGGGGACGGTTCGATCGGCACGGAGTCGGCTGCGGTTGTGGTCCTCGCCGCTC
>JBFMAJ010000254.1:0-2784 GCA_040755775.1 Nitrospirota bacterium | reverse complement strand
ATCTCCCGGCGGATTCCCATCGCCCCTGAGGCCGACCCTCAGGGTCACGCCGAAATTGGGATCGGTATCATCCACCCACTGCTGAACCAGCCTGGTGATATTCCAGTAGACCCACTTGGGAAGATTTTGGGCCGTCACCGTCGTGCTCCCGAAGATTTCCTGGCAGGACGGCGATGGACAATTGGGCTGCGTCGCGCCGTCCACGGTCTCATTGTTCCAGGGATCCAGCACCCGGTGGACGTTGACTTCCCGTTTGCCCCATCCGGCCAGCTTCCGGAGCTCGTCAAGCGCGAGCGCGCGCTTGTAAATCTGGCTCTCCTCCATGGACCCTTGAAAACTATTGCCTCTGCCGTCGATCGCGGCCTGATTCGTGCCGCCAATACAGAGGATGTCGGCGGAAAGACCGCCCCATCCCCCGCATTTATTGGCAATCGTGGGGAAGCCCGGGCTATAGATGGTTCCCGGCGCCGGCAACTCGGCCTTCCATGAATCGTCCTGGAAGATTCTGACGGCTTGCCCATCATAGGTGCCGGCCAGGTAGTACCAACGGTTCGCCTCAATCGGCGGATCCCCCGAAACGGCCGTTTTTTCATTCGCGGCGATGCCGCAACCGGTGCTGATGCAGACCGTGAAGGCGGGTTTCCCATCTTTGACCCACAACATGTACGTCAACCGGGAAGCCGTGACGCCCCTGCGAATCAGCTCGCGGCTTGCGCCGGACACCAACTGGTTCGGATCGGTGAATTTCACCCGCACCGCCACCGTCACGGCGGTCGTCATCTTGAGCGAGCTGGAGAGCTTAATAATACGGTCATCGACGCCGTCGAACGACAAATAGTATGGGAGCTGCTGGTCCACCGCATCGGCATAGTCGTAGGCGGCCCCTCCGTAGTTGGTGCCGTGATTCAACGACGTCGACGCATCAACGATCTGAGTGCCTGGAGGGCAGCCGGCGCCGGGGTCGGGGCAGTCATTGTCGAATTGATACCGCAGCACGAGATCGGTCCCGTCGGCGGCGGCGCTGCCGGAGGGCGCTTCAATGACATCGTACGCATAGAGTTGCAGGCTGGCGTCCAGCACCGACAAAGCGTACTGCTTGACGGTGCCCAGATGAAACCTCAGATAGGGCCGGTGGATTTTTTCGTTGAGGGGATTATTGACATTATTGGGATCGGCCGCATCCTCGCCCACCCGCCGGAGCCCCAGCGTTTCCGCTTCGGGACTCGCGTTCTGGTTGTAGTTGACGCCGTTCGTGCAACCCGTCGGCAACCCCTGCGAGGCGCACTCATAGTCGTCGTTCATTCGCACGTAGGCGTCATCCTCGGCATTCTCATCGGGTTGAATGGTCGTCCTCCAGATGCCCTCATCGATGGATTCGGTGTCGGGCGGACAATCGGGCGGGCACGGAAGATCGATGGCCGCCAGCGGCTGCACCGTCCACCCGGCGCCGTCCCAATGCAGGATCTGCCCGTCGGCGCCGACGGCCCAGCCTTCGCTGCCGTTCAGCATCGAGACCGATTTGAAGCTCCGGGCCGGCGCGGCGGCGATCGCGCCGGTGGCGGCGACCGTCTCGGCATCGCCCAATGTTTTGTCCTTGACGCGGATGATGTTCACCCGGCCCGCCGCCACGTTGGTGACGTAGATCTCGGCGCCGTCGGCGCTGTTGGCCAGGCCGCTGGGCCCGGCGTCCACGCTGGTATCCGCTCCTTGCGTATTGCTCGACGTGTTCAACGCCAACACCCTGTTGGCGTTGTTTTTGCTGACATACGCTTCCAAGCCGTCCCTGGTGTAACTGATGCCCAGCGGCTCGCCGCCGACGTTCATCCCCTCGACCATGGAGTTGTTCACGGTATCGATGGCGTAGACCCGGTCCGTCTGGCGCCCGGCGACGTATGCATAATACCCGTTGGGATGAATCGCCACGCCCCACTGGTCGTCATCGCCGAGCGCAATGGGGGCAAGCGGAACCCCCGCCGTGACGTCCAGCACCTCCACGACGCCGGATCCCCCCGTCGTCACGAATGCCTTGTTGCCGTCCAACGACAGCACCATGTAGCGCGGCACGGAATTGGCGTTCGACAAGCCGATCGGCGTCGGATCAAGCGTGTCCTGGTCCGGATCCTGCTCATCGTTCCGGAGAATCACGGAAATGTTTCTCGCTCCTTCATTCACCACGTACACCCGTAGACCGTCCGGCGAAACCGCAATTCCCCGCGGATTGGCCCCCACGGTCAGCGCACGCTCGACGGCGCAGGCGGCCGGATCCCTGGCGCAGGCCTCCGCATCGAGTACAATAACGTTGTTGACGACCGCGCCGTTGCGCGTCACATAGAGATACCGGCCGTTCGGCGTCAACGCCACGTCGGTCGCCCCGCCGGCGCCCAGCGCGGCGAGGTTGATCGATTTGACTCTCGCCGGCCGGCCAACCTCGTACGCGTCGGTATCAAACACCGCGAGCTCATTGCCGCCGTTGGCCGGCAGGAAGAGGTACGCCGAACGGTTTTTCGACCAGGCGCTCGCCGTCATCTCACCCATCACGCCCCAATCGCCGGCCGCCCAGCCGCGGTCGAGCGAGGTGAGCCTGACCGCCCTCAGGTTCCGATCGGTGATGGCCGGCGCGGCCACCCATTCCACGCCGTTCCACTGCAGGATCGTTCCATTGTCGCCCACGGCCCAGCCCAGATCAAATTGGGAAAAGCCGATCGAGACCACGCGCTTCGCCGGCTGGAGCAGGGCCGTCAGGGCGGCCGCCGCCGCGCCGGTGGAATTGACGATGCAGAATTC
>JBFMAJ010000253.1:0-2794 GCA_040755775.1 Nitrospirota bacterium | reverse complement strand
GAACCACGGCTGTTCATTCCAAGACGCCCCCAGAGCGCATCGCCGCTCAAGCAGAGTTCATCCAGCCACGCCGGCTCATAGCCGGCGACCCGCGCCGGCAAGATGGAGCTCTCCCAGGCGGCGGCCGGAAGCTCGACCCCCTGCAATTGCTCGATCACGGCGGCCACGCCGGCCGGGCCGCGCAATTGCGCCCCCGGCTCGACATGCTGCCAGCGCAGCAGGAACTGCCAGTATTGCTCGACGGTGACCGGCTGAATCTGCCGGCGCACCCGGTCCAGGGTCAGCCGGTGAATGCGCGCCAAAAGCGGCCGCGCGCAGAATTGAGTGCCCGGGGTTCCGGAGGACTCGAACGTTCCCCGCAAGGCCATCCCCTGCGCTTCCAGCGCAATCAGCGTAGCCTCCACATGATTCGCGCGCAAGCCAAGACGCAGGGCAAGCTGCTCCGCGGCGACCGGCCCCAGCACGTCGAGCCATCCCCGCACCAGCGCCGCACGCGCCTCCTCCGGCGGCCAGTCGAGCCGGACGCCCCCAGGCACAGCCGGCTCCCTGTCCGGCGCAAGATCGGGCCTGGCGCTCCGCGCCAGCGGCCATTGCTCGGTCGCAAACCAACACGCTGCTCCTCCCGGATCGCGGGCGAGGCCCGCCCGGCCGGCGCGAATCAATTCAGCCAGCCATGGCGTCCACGCGGCGCCCTCCCCGGCCGGCAACAAGCCCAACCCCAGCAACGCGTCATGCAATTCATCGGCGTCCCGAACCACGGGCCAGGCTTCGGCGCGCACCTGATCGATCGCGGCCGGATCGAGCGCGCCCAGATCCCGCAGCGACTCGACCGTCAACGATCGGCGGGTCGCCACCGCGCGGGCCCGCCGCTCCTCCAGCGGCGCGTCGTCAAGGAAGGCGTAGGGATTGGCGTTCAGAATCTCATAGGAGAAGGGAGAGGGTTCGCGGGTCTCGATGACGGTCAGGCGAACCTTGCCGGATGCGATGGCCTGCAGCAGCGCGAGCCATCCCTCCACGTCGGTGGCCTCGTACAGGCAATCCCGCATCGTCTGCTGCACCAAGGGATGATCCGGGATCGGCAGATCGCCCGGCGGCAGATTTTCCCGGCAGGCCATTTGCTGGGGAAAGACCTGCGCCAGAAGATCATCGGCGCGCATCCGTTGGATCGGCGGGGGAACGCGCGCGCCGCCCCGGCAGCGCGGCACCGCCAGGGAGCGGGCGGCGTTCCAGCGCCACCGGGTCATGAAGAGCGGCGCCGCCAGCAGCGCCTGCTCCAAGAGCTGCCGGGCCCGGACGGCCGGCACCATCTCGGCCACGCGCTCCAGGGGAAATCCCTGTTGCGGCCCCAACGAGAGCACCAGGCCGTTGTCATCGGCGCTGGCCTGCAATTCGAAATCAAACGTGCGGCATAACGTTTTCCGCAGCGCCAATCCCCAGGCGCGGGTGATCCGGCCGCCGAACGGCGCATGGATGACCAACTGCATGCCGCCCGCTTCGTCGAAAAATCGCTCCACCAGCACCTGCTCCTGCGTCGGCACCACGCCGACCGCGGCCGTCTGCAGCGCCAGATAGTCGACGATCTGGCGGGCGGCCCGTTCGGGCATCACCGCCTGGGTCAGAAGCCACGCGGCCGCGGCCTCCGGACGATCCACCCGCAGGGCCAGCTCCTGCCGCAGCGCCGAGATCTCCTTTGAGAGCTCCCGGCTGCGGGCCGGCGCTTCGCCGCGCCAGAAGGGAATCGTCGGGGGCGCGCCGTGCGCATCGTTCACGGCCACTTCGCCGCCGCGCACGTGCTGGATCCGCCAGGAGCTGTTGCCCAGGAGAAAGACGTCGCCGGCCAGGCTTTCCACGGCGAAATCTTCATCGACCGATCCCACCAGCGTCTTCTCGGGATAGAGGACCACCCGGTAATCGGCCAGCTCCGGAATCGCGCCGCCCGACGTCAGCGCGACCAGGCGGCTGCCGCGGCGCGCGCGCAGCACGCGGCCGACGCGGTCGCGGTGCAGCAAGGCGGCCGTCCGCCCCTGGCGGCCGGCCACGCCCTCGCTCAGCATCCGCACGATCGACTCGAACTGCTCGCCCGTCAGACGGCGGTAGGGCCAGGCGCGGCGGCACAAGGCCAGCAGCTCCTCCTCCGTCATCTCGCGGCAGGCGACTTCCGCGACGATCTGTTGGGCCAGGATATCCAGCGGCGCCTCGGGCGGCTCGATCCGGTCCAGCCGGCCCGCCTGCACGGCCCGCAGCAGCGCCGCGCACTCGATCAGCTCATCGCGCGTCAGCGGCAACAGCCGCCCTTTGGGCACCAGCCCCAACGCATGGCCGGAGCGGCCGATCCGCTGCAGAAAGGTGGCGATCGAGCGCGGCGAGCCGATCTGCGCCACCAGATCGATGAAGCCGATATCGATGCCCAGCTCCAGCGAGGCGGTGGCCACCACGGCGCGCAGCGCGCCCGTTTTCAGCCGCTGCTCGGTCTGCAGCCGGTGAGCCTTCGACAAACTGCCGTGATGGGAGGAGACCGCCTCCGGTCCCAGCAGCTCCGTCAACTGATGCGCCACCCGCTCCGCCAAACGGCGCGTATTCACGAAGATCAGCGTCGAGCGGTGTTGCCCGATCAATTCCGCCAATCGCCGGTGGATCTGCGCCCAGTGCTCCTTGGAGCAGACCGCGGAGAGCTCCATCGCCGGCAATTCGATGGCCAGATCGAGCGCGCGCCGGTGGCCCACGTCGACGATCGCGCACTGGGGCGCGCCCTGCCCGCCGGCAGGCAGGGCGTCCCGAACCCGCGCGCTCCCGA
>JBFMAJ010000252.1:0-2812 GCA_040755775.1 Nitrospirota bacterium | reverse complement strand
CCCCTCACTGTACCCAGGCCTGCAGCGTAAAGAGCAGGAGATTGCACAACCCGTGAAACAGCATCGGCGCGATCAGCGAGCCGGTGCGGGCCAGCAGCCAGCCGAACAACAGGCCGGGAAAAAAGACGTCCAATCGCGCCACGTCGTCCGTCGCGAGCACGTGCCCGGCCGCAAAGAGCAGATTGGCCATCAGGAGGCCCGCGCCGCAGGGGGCGCCGAATACTCGATAGGGACGGCCGAACACATCATCGAATCGCTGCTGTAAGTATCCCCGGAAGAACAATTCCTCGGGAAAGGCGACGTAAACAAATTGGTAGAACAAAAGGCCGCCCCAGTGCTGGGGCGCCGCCGGGACGATGGAAAGGCCGCGCCACCATCCCTGGTAGAGCAGGTACGCCGCGGCAAATGGCATGAGCACGAGAACGCTCAACCACGCCACCGGGCGGATGCTCCCCGCCCAAGAGGCGCCGAACCATTGGGGCAGCGTGAACAAATCTCTCGATGGAGCCCACAACGGCCAGGTGGCGATCACGGCCGCCACGATCCAGGTCAACGGAATCAGCCACGTGGCGTCCTGCGAAGGGAAGATTGCGCCGTCGCGCCAGAGCCGGACCGCCACGATCGCGGCCCCGAAAAAAAGCGCGCCCTCAATGACCGGCCGCCACGCGGAATCCAGGGCAACGGGCTCGGATTTTCGTCGAGCAGCCATGGCCGCTATCATAAGCCGTCCCTTCGGCCCGATCAAGCGTCAACAGCCCTTGACACCGTTGCTGATGATTCGATATAGTGTGGCCGGTTTTTTGCCACGGATGATCCAGCGCTTATCTCATCACCCCTAAGGAGCTACCGCATGAAAACGCATTCCAGTATCATGTTGTCCATCGCCTTGTCACTCACCATGACCCTGAGCGGTTGGGCCGCCAATCCAGCCGCGCCGGAAAGCGCCGAAGACGAAGCCAAGGAGCGGCTGGAGCGGATGGCCCCGCCCGGCGGGGTTCGCGAGGGCACGATTGCCGAGCACCCGGTGGAAATTCTCGTCAACGGCGTCAAGAAAGGCGCGTTCACCGGCGCGGACCTGCAGCAACTGCCCGCCACCGCCGCCTTCAGCCCCAGGGGCAAGCGCACCTCCTGGACCGTGCTGGAAGTGCTGAAAAAGTACAACATCACGTCGGCAAAATCGCTCAATTTCTACAATCAAAAGAACCGGAAAATTTCGCTGCCGTGGGAAGATTTGACCCGGCAAAAAGAAAAAGTCAATTTTTCCTACAACTATAAGGGCGAGCTGATCCTCTCCACGGATGTCGCCGACAGGCTCCCCGAAGAGGTCCGCTCGACGGATCCCCGGGACGCCGAAACGGAGGATCAGCGGCGGGAGGAGATGCACAAACAGCGCAAGCAGAGCTTGATCTTCTTCCGGGACGTTCGTCGGGTCGAGGTCGTCCAGTAGACGACACTAATCGCGTGAAAGGAGATTTCGGAAATGGGTAAAGGTCTCGCGTTAATCATCGCCGCAATCGCCGTGGTCGGCATTGCGTTCTATGCCTCCGGCTATCGAATCGTCAACACCTCCAGCCAACCGATCGTTTCCGGCGCCGGTGGCAGCGCGAAAAACCAGCCGGGCTGGCGCCGATCGGAGGAAACGCTTTCTCGAGCCGTGCCGCCGGGGTCCGGCCAACAGAAGCGCGTGGCTCAAGCCGAATCACAAGGCGGCCGTCAAAGCGGGCGCACCGGGCGCACCGGTGGCGGAGGAGGCCAACAGCAGGCTGCCCGGCAGCCCGGGTTCGGACCGTCCGGCGGCATTTTGCTTCCGAATAAACCCGGTGTCACGGCCACTCCCGTGACCCTCGCCGGGAAAGAGAAAGCGTCCTTTATCGGCCAGGACCTCATCGATCATGTCGAGGATACGGTGATCGCGACCGCCGATGGACCGCGCAAAGGGTGGTCCGTTGAAAAAACGCTCAAATATCTCGGCATCGAGCAGTATAAAGAGGCCGTCCTGGTCGGCGCCGACGGCAAAAAAACCGTCGTCTCCGCGGCGCAAATTCACGACCAACAAACCATTCCCTTGCTGACGTATAACGAGAAAGGTCAACTGATGATCGTCTCCGGTCCCAAAGTCCGGGGCACGAACAAAGGCATGCTCACGCTTGAAGATGTGAAAAAGACCGTGGCCGGCCGCACGGACCTGCTTAATGTCAGCGGGATTGAAAAAATCGAGGTGAAAGCCTAGCAAGAATGGAGACTGCGCATGAAAAGTAAGTTGTTCGCCGTCATCGTTGTGGTTGCCGGACTTGTGGCCGTCGCCGGCTATCTGGGGGAACGTGGCATCCGGATCGAAAAAGTCCGGCCTGGCGCCACCACCGCCCTTCCGGAGGACCGCCAACCCGGAGATCAACGGGCCAGAGAGATGGAGACGGCCTCCCTGCAACAAGCCGAGCCAACCGAGCAGCAGAAGGGCGGCAAATCGCGCAATCGCGATAAGCAGGCGGCCCGGGGCGGAACCCGCGGCCACAACCTCGTTGTCAGTAACACCCCCATTCCCCTCCTCGTCAATGGCCAGCAGAAGGGAGCGCTCAGCGGCCGCAATCTTCAAAACAGCGTCAATGAGGTGACCATTGTCACCTCAACCGGCCCGAGAACCGGTTGGGCGCTCGATGATTTCTTGCGTTCTCAGGGCCTTGAAACCGGCAAACAGATTGTTTTTACAGATAAAAATGGGGACAACCAATCGGTTGATTGGAGCCAGGTCAGCGATGCGGAAACCAGGCTCATCATTACGTACACGCAGGGTGGCGGCGCGCTGGTCGTATCG
>JBFMAJ010000251.1:0-2853 GCA_040755775.1 Nitrospirota bacterium | reverse complement strand
CGCCGCCCCCATCTCCTCGTGCCAGCGGCGCGCCGCGGGCCCCAACTCCAGCATGTCGCCGAGCACGGCCACGACGCGGCCGCGGCCGGCGAGCCGCGCGGCCGTCTCCAGCGCGCGGCGCACCGACAGGGGGTTGGCGTTGTAGGCATCCAGCAACACTCGCGCGCCGCCCGGCAGAGACCTCCACTCCGAGCGCATGGCCGGCAGCTCCACCGCGCCCAGGCCGGCGGCAATCTCGTCGGGGCCCGCCCCGACCTGCAGCGCCGCGGCCGCGGCCGCGGCGGCATTGCAGGCGTTGTGCAATCCGACGGCCGGCGTCGTCGCCTCCGCACGCCCGCCCGGCCATTGCAGCGTCAACACTTGGCGGGGCGCGCCGTCCGAGCTTGGCGATCCCGCCTCATGCACGACGGCGCGAACGTCGGCGGCGGCCGAGAGGCCGAAACTGACGCTGCGGCACCGGCAGCGCCGGCGCAGCCAGTCGTACGCCTCGTCGTCCCGGTTGAGCAGCGCCACGCCATCGGCCGGCAGCGCCTCCAGCAATTCGGCCTTCGCCCGCCGAACGCCGTCCAGATCGCCCAAAAACTCGGTATGCGCCGGCCCGATGTTGGTGATCACCCCGATCGTCGGCTGCGCCATGCGGCAGAGCCGGGTGAGCTCGCCATGCCGGCTGATGCCCAGCTCGAGGACGGCGACGGCATGCTCGGCGGCCAGCCGCAGCACCACCAGCGGCAGGCCGATCTGGCTGTTCAGATTGCCATGCGTTTTCAGCACGCGCCGGCGGCACGACAGAATCGCCGCCGTCATCTCCTTGGTCGTCGTTTTGCCGTTGCTGCCCGTAATCCCGATCATGGGCAGATGGAACCGGCGGCGGTGGGCCGCCGCAAGCGCTTGCAGCGCCGCCAGCGGATCTTCCACGCCCAGCACGGGCCGGCTCGCCGTCGGCGGCGTGGATGCCAGCAAACGGCGGCCCGCGTTCCGCTCGACGATCACGCCGCCGGCGCCCTTGGCCAGCGCCTCCTGCGCAAAGCCGTGGCCGTCAAAACGCTCGCCCTTCAGCGCCAGAAAATAATCTCCCGCCTCAAGCACACGGCTGTCGGTTGAGAGGGCTGAGACCCACGCCTCGGCGCTTCCCGCCAGCAGTTCCGCTCCGAGCAACGGGAGCAATTCTTTGACCTGAAACGCCGGCCGGACGGCCGTTCGCATCGCCGTGTCGCCGGCCGTCATCGAATCGGGGGGGCCTGCCTGGCGGAACCCAGTCCCCCCCGCGCCCCCCACGTTGTCGCTGACCATCGTTCTCCTCATGCCGCGCTCAATCGCCGTTGCAGCGCCTCGCGCGCCACCAATCGATCGTCGAACGGATAGCGGGTGGCGCCGACAATCTGATAATCTTCATGCCCCTTGCCCGCAATGACGACGGCGTCGCCCGGCTGGGCCGCCGCAATCGCCTGCGCGATCGCTTCCCGCCGATCTTCAATCACGCGATAGTCGCGCATCCGGATCATTGACTCGGGGGAGCCTGCCTGGCGGGAGCCAGTCTCCCCCGCCCCCCCGGCGTTTGCGCTGGCTACTGCGCCGCGCAGCCCCGCTTCGATTTCGCGCAGGATCGCGCGCGGCTCTTCGGACCGGGGGTTGTCCGACGTCAGAATCACCAGATCGGCGAGTTCGGCCGCCACGCGCCCCATCTTGGGCCGTTTGCCCCGATCACGGTCGCCGCCGCAACCGAACACCGCGATGATCCGCCCCTGCTGCAGCTCCCGCACGGCCGCGAGCAGCCGCTGCAGCGCGTCGTCCGTGTGCGCGTAATCGACGATCACGCGGAACGGCTGGCCCGGCGTCTCGACGCGCTCGAACCGCCCCGGCACCTGCGCCATCCGCCGCACGCCGGCCTGAATGGCCGAAGGCGCCACGCCCAGCGCCAGCCCCGCGGCCACCGCCGCCAGCAGATTGGCCACGTTGTACCGGCCCAACAGGGGCGATTCGACGGGAAAACGACCCTTCGCGCTCTTCATCGTGCCGCGGATGCCCGACCAATCGACAACCGGCTCTTCGAGCGTCACCCCCGCCTCGCGCGTCAGCCCGTAGGTGAGCGTGCGGGCCGGATTGTCGGCCGCCAGCCGGCGGCCCCAGGCGTCATCGTGGTTGACGACCGCCCAGGCTTCCGCCTTTCCATAGCGGCCGTCGGCCAGTCCCGTGAACAGGGTTCGCTTGGCCTCGAAGTAGCGCTCCATCGTCTCATGAAAATCCAAATGATCCTGCGTCAGGTTGGTGAAGACGGCGACGTCGAACCGGCATCCCTCGACCCGTCCCTGCGACAGCGCGTGCGAGGAGACCTCCATCACCACCGCCTCCATGCCCTCCCGCACCATGTCCGCCAGCAGCCGTTGCAGCGCCAGCAGTCCGGGCGTCGTGTGGGACGCGGCGATCTGCCGGTCGCCGATCCGGTAGCCGACGGTGCCGATGAGACCGGCCCGCACGCCGGCGGCGCCCAGGATGGACTGCACCAGGTACGAGGTGGTGGTTTTCCCGTTGGTCCCCGTGATGCCGACCATGCGCAAGCGCCGGCTTGGCTCGCCATAAAAGCCGGTGGCGACTTGTTGCAGGGCGCGCCGGCTGTCGGGGACACACAGCAAGCAGGGCGCATCCGGCAGCTCCGTCAACAATCGCCGGTCCTGAATCACGGCGCCGACGGCGCCCCGGCGGAAGGCGTCGGCCACAAAATCATGGCCGTCCCGCCGGAGCCCTTTGACGGCCACGAACAGCGCGCCCGGCTCAATCGTCGTTGAATCATCGGCGATGGCGGCCACATCGGCCGCCAATGAGCCGCGCCCCGCGGGCCGGTCGAGCCGTTCGGCG
>JBFMAJ010000250.1:0-2854 GCA_040755775.1 Nitrospirota bacterium | reverse complement strand
ATATTGCATTCAAAAACGCCCCGTAACGATCTGCCCGGAAATTAGACTAACCAACGTTGCAATGAGGTCAACGGTAGTGTAGAAATGTACCACGCCGCCATTATGAGACCCATCCATTCCGAGAAAACCGGCGCCTCGGCGAAATCCTCCCCCTCGCTGAGGCGGGCGCCGGCGCTCGGAAAGCTGCTCGTGGCGCTGCTGCTTGCAGCCGGCGTCATCACTTTTTTCTTTTTTGACCTCGACCGCTATCTTTCGCTGGAGACCTTGAAGGCGGAGCGGAACCGGTTGCTCGCCTTCACGGAGCAGCACTACGCCGCAACCGTCTCGATGTTTGTCATTCTGTATTGCCTGCAAACCACCCTGTCGTTGCCCGGCGCGGCCATTTTCACGCTGGCCGGCGGCTTTCTCTTCGGGCCCTTCGCCGGAACGCTCTATGCCAACATCGGCGCCACCAGCGGCGCCGTGCTGGCCTTTTTAGTCGCCCGCTACCTGCTCCATGACTGGGTCGAGGCAAAATTCGGCCAGCGGCTGCAAGCTTTCCAGAAAGGATTCGCCAAAAACAGTTTCGGCTATCTCTTGTCGCTGCGGCTGATCCCCGTCTTTCCGTTCTTCATCATCAATCTGCTGTCAGGCCTGACGCGCATCAGCCTCGGCGCGTTCGTCGCCGCCACGGCCCTCGGCATCATTCCCGCCAGCTTCGTCTACGCCTATGCGGGGCGTCAGCTCGCCACGATCAACTCCCTGGGCGAGATCGCCTCGCCGCCCGTGCTGCTGGCCTTCACGCTGCTGGGCGCGCTGGCGCTCATTCCAGCATTCTACCAGCGCATGACCAAAAAACCCGCAGGCACCGCGTCGTGACGTCGCTACTGCCCGATGACGAGCACAATCGCGCGCTGATCCGAAACGTGCGCCCGCCGGGCTGGGTCAATCCGGAGCCGAAGCCCTCGTATAACCTGGTCGTGATCGGCGCCGGCACGGCCGGCCTGGTCACCGCCGCCGTCGCCGCCGCGCTGGGGGCGACGGTCGCGTTGATTGAAAAGCAACTGCTGGGCGGCGATTGCCTGAACGTCGGCTGCGTGCCGTCCAAGGGCATGATCCGCGCGGCGCGGGCCTGGGCGGCGCTCGGCAGATTCGACGAATTCGGGATCAAGCTGCCCGCTGGCGTGCAGCATGACTTCGGCGCGGCAATGGCCCGGATGCGGCGGCTGCGGGCCCGGATCAGCCCAAACGATTCGGCCCAACGTTTCACGCAGCTCGGCGTGGACGTGTTTTTTGGTAAGGGACGATTTGTCGACCACCGGACCATCGAAGTGGACGGCAAGCGGCTCCGCTTCGCAAAGGCCGCCATCTGCACCGGCGCACGGGCGGCCGCGCCGCCGATTCCCGGCCTGAAAGAGGCCGGCTATTTGACCAATGAAACCGTCTTCTCGCTGACCGGGCTGCCTCCGCGGCTGGCGGTGATCGGCGCCGGCCCGATCGGCTGCGAGCTGGCCCAAGCCTTCGCCCGCTTCGGCAGCAGAGTGACTCTCCTTGAGCAGGCGGCGCAGATTCTTCCCCGTGAAGATCGCGATGCCGCCGCCATTGTCCAGGCGCGGATGGAACGGGACGGTGTCCGGATCGCGCTCAATGCCGCCATTGCCCGCGTCAACGTCATGGGCAAAGACAAGGTGGTTTGCTACAGCGTCAACGGCACGATCGAAGAGCTCGCTGTTGACGAGATTCTGGTAGGGGTCGGCCGCGCACCGAACGTGGAGGGGCTGGGGCTGGAAGCGGCCGGCGTTGCGTACGATCCGCGGGCCGGCGTGGAGGTCAACGACCGGCTTCAGACGACGAACCCCCGGATCTACGCCGCCGGCGACATCTGCTCTCCCTACAAATTCACTCACGCGGCCGACGCGCAGGCGCAGATCATCATCCAGAACGCGCTCTTCCCCCACCCGCTTGGGCTGGGACACGCCTCGATGAGCCGGCTCATCATTCCCTGGTGCACCTACACCTCGCCCGAGATCTCGCACGTCGGCCTCTATGAGCGCGACGCGGCGGCGCAGGGCATCGATGTGGAGACCTACACGTATCGATTGAGTGAGGTAGACCGGGCGATTCTGGATGGCGAAGAGGAGGGCTTCGCGCGCCTGCACGTCAGAAAGGGTACCGACCGGATCATCGGCGCCACGATCGTGGCGGAGCATGCCGGCGAGCTGATCAGCCACCTTGTTCTGGCCATGCAGGCGGGGCTTGGGCTGAAGGCGATCACGTCGTCGATCTTCCCCTACCCGACGCAGGCCGAGGTGATCAAAAAAGCCGCCACCGCCTGGCGGAAGACGACGTTGACGGAAGGAAAGAAACAGTTATTGGCACGGTGGTTCAAGTGGACGAGATGACCGAAGGAGGAGTAGAACCATGCAGTTGACGAACGAGACGATTCTGCACGCGTCCCGGCTGGAGGCGATCCGGCAGGGCGATGTGACGATCCTGCTCGATCCGGCCGGCCCGAACTGGGCCGGCGCCGACGAGGCCGGGCGGGCGATCCTGGAGCAGTTCGACGGGCGGCGGACCCTCGGTGACATTATCCGCGCCTACGCCGCCAAGACCAGCTACGAGCCCGCCAAGGCCTGGCATCACGTGAATACGATCGCCCGCGACGCGCTGCGCCAGGGCCTGCTGTCGCCGGAGCCGGTCGTCCGCTCGCCCTACGCGGGCCGCGCCGCGCACCTGACCCGACGCGCGCTGACGGAGCTCTGGCTGCACACCAATAATTCCTGCAACCTCGCCTGCCGCCACTGCCTGGTCTCCTCCGGCCCCGACGGCGACAAGGGATTGCCCACGGAGAAATTTCTGGAGGTCATCGCGCAAG
>JBFMAJ010000249.1:0-2923 GCA_040755775.1 Nitrospirota bacterium | reverse complement strand
CGGAAATCAATCCCCGCCACCAAGCCCAGGCGGTCTTTTGCATCGACGTGCGTTCCGAATCGTTCCGCCGCCACCTGGAAACGGTCGGCGATTACGAGACGTTCGGCTTTGCGGGCTTTTTCACCGTCTTCATCCGATATCAAGCACTGGGCGGCCACCACGAGATCGATCAATTTCCCGTGATTATGAAGGCCAAAAACTCCATCCGCGAAGTGATCCGCACCTATCATAGCCAACTGCTTTCGCGGCACAAGGCCGGCTCCACGCTGCTGCACGCGGGCCACGCGCTGCTGCACGACCTGAAGGAAAACGTCGTCACGCCCTACGTCGCGGTCGAATCGCTGGGCTGGTTCTACAGCCTGCCCTTCATCGGCAAGACGCTGCTGACCGCCTGGTACCAAGCTTGGGCCGCCCGTCTACGCCGCCTCTTCGTGCCGGCGGTCGCCACGACGATGACCGTCGACAAGCTGTCGCGCGAGGATGTCGATGAAATGCTGGCCGCCGAGCAGCGGTCGATCATCCGCCGGGCGCTGCAGGAGCGGTTCGGCGACCGCCACCTGAATCTATCCCTGGAGCGGCTCGAATATCTGCGCAAAAAGGCGCTTGACGAGCCGATCGGCGACCGGCCGCCGCCGAAGGGCGCGCTGACGCCGGACGAGGAGACGGCGTTCATCGGGAGCCTGCGCGCGGCTTACCGGATCAATCCCGGCGACGCCTTCGCCCGGATGGAGCGGATCACGCGGATCGGCTTCACGCTGACCGAGCAAGTCTTCACCGTGGAAACGGCGCTGCGGATGATGGGGCTCACGGGCAATTTTGCCCGGCTGGTGCTGCTTTGCGGCCACGGCAGCACGTCGGAGAACAATCCCTTCGAGGCCGCGCTCGACTGCGGCGCCTGCGGCGGCAACACCGGCAAGCCGAACGCCCGCGTGCTGGCGGCCATGGCGAACCGGCCGCTGGTGCGCGACGCCCTGGCGAAGAAGGGCCTCGCCATCCCCCAGGACACCTACTTCGTCGCCGGGCAGCACAATACCACAACCGACCGGGTAGAGCTGTTCGATCTGGAGGAAATCCCCCATACGCATGTCAACGATCTGCTGCGGCTGACGCGCGACATGGAAGAAGCCGGCCGCCGGAACAGCCGGGAGCGATGCCGCCGTTTTCCGGAAATCGCCGCCGATCTGCCTCCCGCCAGGGCGGCGCGGGAGGTGCTCCGGCGGAGCGGCGATTGGAGCCAGGTCCGGCCGGAATGGGGCCTGTCGGGCAACGCGGCCTTTCTCGTCGGCCGGCGCGAGCTGAGCCGTAGCCTCGATCTCGAGGGCCGCGTCTTTCTGCATTCCTACGATTATCGGATCGACTCGACCGGCCGGTTGCTGGAAATCATCCTGACCGGTCCGCAGATCGTCGGCCAGTGGATCAACATGGAGCATTACTTCTCCACTGTCGATCCGGAGGTCTACGGCAGCGGGAGCAAGATTTACCACAACGTCGTCGGCCGGTTCGGCGTCATGGCCGGTCCGCAGAGCGATCTGCGCACCGGCCTGGCGCAGCAGACGGTGTGGAACGGCGAGCGGCCCTATCACGAGCCGATGCGGCTGCTCACCATCATCGAGGCGCCGCGCGAGCGGATCGGCCAGATCATCAGGCGCCACCGGCAATTGCAGCACCTCTATCACCGCGAATGGGTCCGCCTCGTCGCGCTTGACCCGGAGGACCGGATCGTTTATCACTATCATCCGACGGCGGGATGGACGGCCATTCCGTCGCAGCGAGGGACACCGCCATGACCGGCCTGACGCTCCACCCCATGAAGGAAATCCGGATCATCCTGCAGGGCGAGCACGTAAAATATGCCACCGACCTGTTGGACGCGATCAAAGCTACCGGCTACACGATCATTCATAACATTTCCGGCAAGGGGCATCACGGCTTCCATACCGCCCACCCGATGTTCAGCGACATGGACAGCCTGGTGATGTTGATGACCGTCGTGCCCCAGGAGAAGGTCGAACCGATCCTGGCGGGGCTGAAGCCGATCTTCGACCGCTACACCGGCGTGATGTTCGTTTCCGACGTGGCGGTGAGCCGGGGAGAGTATTTCTCGGGGAAGCAGGACAGTTAGCTCTGGTCTCCGTCGATCCGGACGCCTCGCAAAAAACCTGGTTTGACATCGTTGGTCTTTATGTAACATAATCATGTTACATTTAGGCCAGCGGCCATGAAAAAACACCAGCACAGCGTGCGCCTCTCGGCTGACGCCCGGACCGCGCTCGGCCGCACGATTGTCCGGCTAACGCTGAATCCGGCGATCTTCGCCCTCTCGCACCGTTACGTGGACTGGACCGCGCGGGCGCGGAGGCCCGGCACGCGGTCGGCCTCGGAGTTGATCCTCGAGGCCTCCCGCCGCTTCCCCGCGCTGCCGTTGAGCTGGGCCGTCGAAGGCTACATCGCCCTGCTGTCTGGCGGCGACACCGCCGCGCTCGCCCCGTTTGCCGTGCAGCCGGACAAGCGGCTCTCCAAGGAGCTCCGGCGATTTGCCCGGCTCTCCCCGGCCGAAAAAATCCGTCTCGGCGAGCGTTGGAAGCGGGAGCTTGAACGGCTGCGGGAAGCGGCGTGAAAGGGGCCGAGTCGTTCGATCTGATCCGCCTGCTGAAGCTGCTGGCCGAGCGGCGCATCCGCTACCTGCTCATCGGCCGCTGGGCCGTGGCGCAGCATGGCGCGCCGGTGGTGACGGCCGACTATGATCTGTGGGTCCACCCAAACGACCGCCGCCGCCTCTTTCGGCTGCTTGAGACCGTCTTCGACGCGGAACTGCCCGATCCCACGCGGTGGAACCGGCCGTTGGTGACGGCCTATGTCGGACCAGACAAAATCGACTGTTTTTCCCCCGGGAAGATCGTCAACGACGAGGGGGAGGAACTGG
>JBFMAJ010000248.1:0-2924 GCA_040755775.1 Nitrospirota bacterium | reverse complement strand
GGGGACTCGCCCCGGATCAGCCGCGCCGCGTTGACGCCGGCCAGCAACCCCATGGCGGCGGCCTCCGCGTAGCCCTCCACCCCGACGAGCTGGCCGGCGAAAAAGAGCGACGGCCGGGCCCGGCATTGCAGGGTCGGGTGGAGCACGCGGGGCGCGTTGATGAAGGTGTTCCGGTGCAGGCTGCCCAGCCGCAAAAATTCCGCCTGCGCCAATCCCGGGATCATGCGAAAGACGCGCGTCTGCTCCGGCCACTTCAGCTTGGTCTGAAACCCGACCATGTTATAGCAACTGCCGAAGCGATTCTCCTGGCGCAACTGCACCACGGCGTAGGGGCGGGTTCCGCTGCGGGGATCCAAGAGGCCAACCGGCTTCATCGGGCCGAAGAGCAGCGTCTTGCGCCCCCGGTCGGCCTGCACCTCGATCGGCACGCACCCCTCGAAATAGGGCGTCTGCTCAAACGGCTTGGTCGGCACCCGCTCGGCCGAGGCCAGCGCGTCATAGAATTGATTGTATTCCGTCTCGTTCATCGGGCAGTTCAGATAGTCGTCCCCGCCCCCCTTGCCGTAGCGCGAGGCGCGAAAGGCGATCCTGGTATCGATCGTTTCGCCGTCGATGATTGGCGCGATCGCGTCAAAAAAAGCCAGATAGTCGGCGCGGATCACTTGCTGAATCGATTTCGCCAGCCGATCGGAGGTCAACGGCCCCGTCGCCACGATCGTCGGCCGCTCCTCCGGCAGATCGATCACCTCGTCCCGGACGACCCGGATCTTCGGGTGGCGTTCGATTTCATCGGTCATTGCGGCGGCGAACAATTCCCGGTCCACGGCCAGCGCCGAACCGGCCGGCACCGTGACGCCGTCGGCCACGCGCAGGATCAGCGAGTTGAGCCGCCGCATCTCGGCCTTCAGAATGCCCGCGGCGTGCGCCGGATCGTTCGAGCCGAGCGAGTTGCTGCAGACCAGCTCGCTCAGCCGGTCGGTCCGGTGCGCCGGCGTCGGTACAGCCGGCCGCATTTCATGCAGCTCCACCGAAATACCGCGCTCGGCGGCCTGCCAGGCCGCCTCGCAGCCCGCCAGCCCGCCGCCGAGAATCACCAACTCCGAGGATGCCATGGATAGACCGTTCCCCTTCACGCGTTGGTACAGGAAACCTATTGTAACGAATTACCGGCGGGTGATCAACAAAAGTGCCCTACCGTTCCCCGACGGCGCTTTCCTGGGGCTGGTGGGCGGGCTCTTCTTTATAGCCGCAGTCGGGCTGGCGGCAGACGATCTCGGGGCCGCGGGCCTTGGTGAATTTTTCCACCAGAAAAGGCGCGCGGCATTGCGGACAGGGACGCGCCACCGGGCGGTCCCATAAGGCGAAGGTGCATTTCGGATAGTTGCTGCACGCGTAAAATTTCTTCCCCCGCTTGCTCTGCTTTTCCACCAGCTTGCCGCCGCAGTTGGGCTCCGGGCAGGGCACCCCCGTCGTCATCGACTGGGTCGTCTTGCACTCCGGATAGCGGCTGCAGGCGAGAAACCGGCCGAACCGGCCGCGCTTCACCACCATCGCGCCGCCGCACTTCGGACAGACCTCGCTGACCGCTTCCTGCACTTTCTCGACGATTGTGACCTTGCCTTCGGCGTCTTTGACGAACTCCTTGGTGTTGCGGCACTCGGGATAGCCCGAGCAGGCCAGAAAGCTGCCGTGTCGCCCCCATTTGATGATCATCGGCTTGCCGCACTTCTCGCAGACGTGCTCGGTCGGAATCTCCTGCCGTTTGACGTCTCGCATTTCCACCTGCGCCTTGTCGAGCCGTTTCTGAAACGGCTTGTAGAAATCCTCCATCGCCTGGACCCAGCGCAACTGGCCCTCTTCGATCTCGTCCAGCTCCTCTTCCATTTTGGCCGTGAACTGCACGGTGAAGATGTCGGGGAAGTGGGTGACCAGCAGATCATTGACCACGCGGCCCAGCTCGGTGGCGAAGAACCGCCCCTCCTGTTTCTCGACATACTTGCGGTCTTGAATGGTCGAAATGATCGTGGCGTAGGTGCTGGGACGGCCGATGCCCCGTTCCTCCAGCTCCTTGACCAGGAGCGCTTCATTGTAGCGGGGCGGCGGCTGGGTGAAATGCTGCTTGGGGTCGACCGACAACAACCGCAACGATTCGCCGACTTCCAGCGGCGGCAGAATCCGCGATTCCTCGTCCTGATCGGCCAGCTCAGCCTCTTTCCGGCCGGCCACCGGTTTGGTTTCGGCCCGGGCGTCCTCGTCGCGCGCTTCGGTGTAGATGGTCGTGAAGCCGGGAAACTTCATCACCGCCCCCGTCGCCGTCAGCAGGCCGCGCTCCTTGCCGGATTGCGCCGCAATCTCCACCCGCGTGACGTCGTACTGCGCCGGCGTCATCTGGCTGGCGACGAAGCGCTGCCAAATTAATTTGTAAAGCTGATAGGCGTCCCGTTCGAGCGCCCGCTTGAGCTGGTCGGGATGGCGATCGACCGCGGAGGGGCGGATCGCCTCGTGCGCATCCTGCGCCCCTTTCTTATTGCGGTAGACGTTGGGCTGGTCCGGCCGGAACTCCGGGCCGTGCGCCCGCTCGATGTAGCGGCGGGCCTCCGCCTGGGCGTCCGGGGAGACGCGCGTCGAGTCGGTGCGCATGTAGGTGATCAGGCCGACCGGCCCTTCCTCGCCCAGCTCGACGCCCTCATAGAGGCGCTGCGCCAGCATCATGGTCTTTTTGGCCGTGAAGCGAAGCTTGCGTGCCGCTTCCTGCTGGAGCTTGCTGGTGGTGAACGGCGGCAGCGGGTTCTTCTTCCGCTCCTTTTTTTCCACGGCCGACACGGTCAGCGCGGCGCTCCGGAGCCATCGCGCCGCGCCGTCGGCCCCGGCTTGATCGGCCAGCGCGATCGCCTCCCCGTTCAGCTTGGTCAATTTGGCGGCGA